>JAJSLM010000006.1 GCA_026127925.1 Thermoplasmatales archaeon | reverse complement strand
CGACCTCACAGGTCAGCGAATACTGCAGCTGCCTCTCCGACTCTCACGCTACATCGTCATATAGCGTGTTCCTAAGAACTTTTTTCATTGACATCTTAATGTTTTAAGCGAATACCGACCGGTCCATTATAGAAAGCTATGATCAAGATGTACTTAGATAACAAATAACAAAACAATAACGGATCAAAAAACTTCAGAATATGGGTAAAAGATCTTAAATAATATCAACTAACATATTGAACATAAGATTAAAAAAACATTAAGATATCGATGCTGTATCTGAAATATATAATTAGGAAATAGCTGACAAGATCAATGTATCCGTTTGGAACTAGGTACTCTAAAGTTATTGATTGAGAAGATTAGGAATAATTTCAATAAGCGTTATGAGTTTAAGAATAAGCAATATACCCTTGAGAACATAATGTTTGTAAATATCAGGGAATTGAGCAGATACATATCAGGAAAGGTAAAGACATTGGAATTTAGAACACCAGATATTGAAATCTCAAGAAATGACACTATAGATATCAGAAAAAAGATAATGTCAATTGATCCTGAAAAGAGGAAAGAATTGAAGATAAACAAATCCACATTGTGGTATCAACAAAGGAAGATTAAAGAAGGAAAGAGCATTAAGATGTATAATAAAACAAAGGTGAGGATTGAATGAATAAAGATATACCGGTTGATTATGTGCTGTTTAGATTAAATGAAACATTCCAAGTAAAGGACATTGCTAAAGAATTAGTGACTGCTAAGGATATTACTGAAGCTATTAACATTAATTCAAAATTGGAATTCAGAAAAGAAAATTGAACCACAAGAAGTAATATCTGAATCAACCGGTATTCTTGAAACTCTTAGCTATCTATCGAGAAGGGATTTCTATTTTGTCCTTAGTGGAAATGATATTACTCATATAGTTCATTACTCAGACCTAAACAGTCCATTAGTCTTAACCCCATTATACACACAAATATCTTACTCTGAAATTGCAGTCCGAAACTTTGTTAGGGCATATTATAGCAATATTCCACAGAACGGAATTGAAAATTTTTTATATAAAATAAACCAGAATATACCTGATACTTATAAAATAAATGTTGAAAGAGCAATTAAACAATTTCGTAAAAAATTGAAAACCCAAACTCAAACAGATTTATTTGATGAGCTGCATTTAGATGATGAGCTTATTTTGTTAAGGGAATTATTTAAGTTGAAACTTAATCCTGACCAATTTAAAGAATTTGGCAGTTATATTGAGCTTTCTGATCAACATATCAGATCATATAATAAATTAAGAATTGGAATTATGCATTCTAAACCGGAAATCATAAAGCAAAAATCAGACATTAATGCTTGGTTAAAATTTCTGGACTTTTGCCAGAAGATTATAAAAGCGGTCTACGGCAAGGTGGACTTTCAACGACTGAAGTAGTGAATAGTAAAGATTACAATATCGATTTCGAAAGAATCACAGAGCTAATATCGAAATACGAACAAATCAAGAAATCAGGTGAAATCAAAAGATATAATGAGGAATCAACAAAGAAGGATTTCATACTACCCTTATTTGAAGCTTTAGGTTGGAATGTATATAACAAAGGAAATAAAGACAGTTCAGTGAGTGCAGAGGAAACAATATCAAAGAAGAGAGTGGATTATGGATTCCGCATAAGTGGAATTCCACAGTTTTTCCTTGAAGCCAAATCGTTAAAAGAAGAGAACATCCAGACAAACTCTAAGTATGTAATTCAGGCCATAGACTACGCTTGGATGAAATCCTGTTCATGGGCAATACTGTGTAATTTTGAAACCATTGCCATTTATAACGCCGACTGGAAAGAATCAAATTATGGAAATAACTTATTCTTTGTATTACATCCGAATGATTTCTTAACAGATAAGAGATTTACCTATCTTTCAAAGAAGGCCTTCGAGAATAATGAACTTGATAAGATAGCATCTAGATATGGAAAGAAACAGTTAAAGAACCCGATAAACAAACAACTTTTACAAGATATGATTCACTTTCGTGAGGTTCTTTCAAAGGATATTGTTAGGAATAATCAGGACAAACATCTTAATCAGGATGATATAGATGAATCCGTACAGAGAATTCTTGACCGTTTAATTTTCATAAGGAATGCCGAGGACAGGGGTTTAGAAGGAGATAAAGTCCAATCCGCGGTTAGGCAATGGTACGATAAAGGCAAAGGTCATCTTTTAAAGCAAATCTCAAAAATATACAAAGATTATGATGATAAATATAACAGCAAACTCTTTGCTCACCATTTATGTGATGATCTTTACATCGACAATGAAGCATTACAAGAAGTCATAGAAGGTCTTAATCAGTCAAAGGACAATTCATATCGCTATGATTTCTCTATAATTGAGTCGGATGTTTTGGGAAACATATATGAGCAGTATTTGGGAAACATTCTCAAGTCAACACCTAAGAGAGCAAAGCTTGAGGAATCAAAGACACACAGGAAAGAACAGGGCATCTACTATACGCCCTCTTACATAGTTGATTACATAGTAAAGAACACCGTTGGAGAATTTATTAAAACTCATACACCTGAGGAAATAAAAAAGGTTCGGATTCTTGATCCAGCTTGTGGTTCTGGAAGCTTTCTGATAAGGGCATACAAGGAATTGGAAAATTATTGGAAACAGAATTCTGACTTTGCTCAGCTTACTTTGGATAGCGAGGAATTCTATTCAAAAAAGGTTGATATCCTAAAGAATAACATATTCGGGGTAGATTTAGACACTAAGGCTGTGGAAATAGCCCAACTGAACCTCTTATTGCAGATATCTGAAAGAAAACAGAGATTGCCCATACTTCAAAACAACATCAAGGTTGGTAACAGCTTGATTGATGACCCTACCGTGAGTGATAGGGCCTTCAAATGGGAAGAGGAATTCCCAGAAATTATGATGGATGGCGGATTCGATATTGTTATTGGAAACCCGCCGTATGTGAGAATTCAAAATCTCAATAAAAAGGAAGTTGAATCCTTCAACAATACTTATTACTCGCCCGAAAGAAACTATGATATCTATATACTTTTCATTGAAAAAGGATTCAAATTGCTTAAGGAGGGGGGAGAATTGGGTCTTATATTGCCTCATAAGTTTTTCGAAGGACAAAACGGTTGGAAAATTAGAAAATTCATATCCGATTCTAAATCGTTGGATAGAATAGTTCATTTCGGCTCTAACCAAATTTTTGATGGTGCAACTACTTACACTTGCTTATTGTTTCTGAGTAGGAGGGCTAATAAAAAGTTCTATTACAAAGAGTTCAAAATGGGAGAAAACTTTAGAGTGCTTGATAATTTGAACTATGAGGAAAAAGATGTGGAGGCGTTAAGTGCCGAGCCATGGAATTTTAACACAAAACAAATCTCAAAAGTATTATCTAAAATTAAAGCAAATGGGATTAGCTTTAAAGATATTACACATAAAATTTTCAAAGGTTCATCTACTGGTAATGACGATGTTTTCTTGCTAGATATCGTTACTAAAGGAAATCACACCACCATCGTTCATTCGACATTTTTGGATGGCGACATTGAAATCGAAAATGAAATTTTAAAGCCTTTTCTTTACGGCGAAGATATAAGGAAATACCAAGACCCAATTAATCATAAGGTTCTGCTGTTTCCGTATTTTTCGGTTCAAGGAAAGGTAGCACTAATACGACCGGAACTGATGGAATCAAAGTATCCTAGAGCGTTCAAATATCTCAAAGAGGCAAAGAACGAATTATTCAAGCGTAAAGTTAAAATGAAAGATAATGAATTTTATAAATATTCAGCCCCTAGGAGCTTGGCAGAATATGAACAACCAAAAATAATGATTCCAGATATGTTGGTTCAGAACAGAGTAGGTTACGATGAAAGGGGAATTTTTTATCATGGACCTGCAATTCATAGTGTATTGTTTAATGAGCTAGTAAAGGATGTCAACCCGTTCTTTTATTTAGCCACGCTGAATTCTAAAATTTTCTGGTTTTTTATAACTCAGACAAGCACCGTACTGAGAGGTAATACTTACCGCTTAACTCCTGAATTCTTGAAATTTTTTCCTTTCCCAAAATTGGACCTGAAGGATTCAAAGAGCACTGAAAAGTATCAAAAGGTGATCAGTCTAGTAAAAGACATTCTCTCACTCAACAGGAAATTGTTAGAAATTCATGATAAGAGAACAGTTGAACAGAGTAAGATTGAAGACCAAATTAACAAGATAAATAAGGTGATAGACCACGAGATATACTCATTTTATGGTCTGACACAAGAAGAAATAGATTTAATCGAAGCCTAAGGATGTTAAGGATAAGGGAATATCAAAAATGGCTTTGTGGAAAGTCAAGGATAAAATAAGGACTGGATCAAGACTTAACCCAAAAACTAAGATTGTTAAAATATTAATTGAACTATATAAGGTGTGTAAGACAAACACAGGTCATTAATATTTTATTATTTATATTTAAGTATATAAAGGGTAAACTTTTTTCGTCTTATCTATATCCCCTTGTGTGAAATGGGGCTGACCGGATTCGAACCAGTGACCGCCTGGTTATGAGCCAGGCGCTCTACCTAGCTAAGCTACAGCCCCCCGATAGTTTTTGTTTGGGATAGTTGATAACGTACTCACTGATAAATCTTTTTTTTTCCGTGAATCAGTATCTCCGAAGATAATTATCTGAATAATACGATAATTTATTCTTAGCTCCCTTCCTAATTGGCCGAAATATTTATCTATGGTTTATAGAAATTCATTTGATATCTAATGAAAAAGATACCAATGAATGTAACGAACTGTAAATGTCTCTTCACGATCGTACATGGAGGATGAAGGAAACAAACATCACAATTGACTCCTGAACTATCTCGAGGGACAGTGATTCTGCGGTGGCGATTTTTCATTTCCGTCTGTCGCACATTCTCCATTCACATTTGAATTCTTGACGATCTGCACAATCATTTAAGTGAGCGTACAAATAATATTTATCGAGTGTTTAAAAAAGGAAAACTGAATGGAGAACATTGAGAATGGGAAAAGGTGCGATCTCTATCTTCGAGCAGAGCTTAATCAGTTATAAGAGAGAATTACGGGTAAGTCAATAGTTCGTCTATTTGAGAGAAAAGAGTAGGTCTAGAGACCTTACTTGAACGAGTCTGATCTCTTAACTATGGTGAAGAATGGAATCAAAGCGAACATGTAAGGATAAGGAAGGTTTGACATATTGGTGTTCTTTATGTTCTCGTTCTGATATGAGAATTCATTCCTCCTTAACCTTTGAACCATTATGTTTTTACATTTTATTTCCCCACTACTTTTTTCCGATCCAAACTTCCAGAAACTGCAAATCTTATGTCGGGAAAAAAGGGTGCATTATACTACGTATATAGGTAAAAGGGAAATAAAGTGGAAAATAAAGGGAAATAAACAGGGAAATAAAAATACACCCATATAATTTTTTTACTCAGGAACGCAGAAAAATAGCCTATTATTTAGTTAGGGAAATAGAAGTATGACTAGGGAAATAAAGGGAAATAAACTTAGGGAAATAAAAATAGTTTATTTCCCTAGTGTAGCAAAAGATAGGAAAATAGCTAATTATTTAGTTAGGGAAATAAAAGATTTAGGGAAATAAAGGGAAATAAATCCAAAAAAGTGAGAGACCTAGGGAAATAAAGGGAAATAAACCGAAAACTAGGGAAATAAACTTAGGGAAATAAACTAGGTATATAAAATGAAAATTATAATATAACCTCCTTTCATTCATGTCTGTATGCCTAAGATCATTTCCGAGAAACAGAAGGCGGACATCATAAACGCTTTCAAGGCTGGGGAAACTGTGGACAAGATTGCAAGCGACACAGGAATATCAACGAAAACTATACGGAAAATATTGGCCGACATCGAAATAGATAAGCAGATAGATGAGAAAGGGAAAGTGGATCCGATCCTCGCACAGGCCAGTCCAAAATACATCAAAAAGCAGGCAGAGCATCTCTCTACTAGTATGGTACGGGAAACAGATCAGCTCATCGAAAACGCAAAGAGCTACAGACCGATAGAAACTATCTACAGGAGAAGCGTGGAGAAAATGGGAATGGACTGGTTCGAGTTTCTAGAGGTCGCTGTGGAGAATCTGTACCAGGATGCGGTAGAGGAATATATGAAAAAGGTCGAAGAAGCTGAATTGAAAAAAATACGCCCTGGGAATCTGGAACTCATAAAAGAAATGAAGGAATTGAAGCAGTTGGAAGGTGACAAATGAGGCAGAACAGGTATACTAAAACGTCATTCTGCGTAAGCTCTTATTGGAAAAGACTTTTTTGATAATCCGGGATTCGTGCAACATAAACTGTTCTTATCACGGAAAGTAGATAATAGTGCGAGTCACAAGGAGTTTGGGCCACTGTAGATAGCGCGTATGAGTATCTTGGTCGAATTGCCCTATTCCATTGCGGATGTACCGGCAGAGATGAACTCATCCCTCCATTCGAATGTAGAGGACGCCACATTGTGTTTGATGAGTTTGCCGGACCGCCATGACGATCTTTGTTTTCTCCTCCTTTGTCCTTTACGTATCATTGCCTACCATATCATCACCTCATGAACTGGAAAGAGGTTAAAAAATCCCTCTCTCTGGACTCTCACCCTATTTAAACCTTTCTCCATGCTCATGCTGTCTGAACGTAACTGGATCTGTAACAATCTGGTATCTTTTTTATCATGAGAAGGTGAGCTTCAAGAAGTATCTCATAGAGTTGAGTGAATCATGTACCGTGATGGTGAATAACGTAGAGAGAAAGGAAAGAACCCGCAAACAGTCCTGAATAAAGACTGT
This sequence comes from Thermoplasmatales archaeon, assembly GCA_026127925.1. NCBI lineage: Archaea > Methanobacteriati > Thermoplasmatota > Thermoplasmata > Thermoplasmatales > Thermoplasmatales archaeon. Next base: position 104,194 of record JAJSLM010000006.1, on the reverse strand, counting down.
GGGCGGACGGCCACTTTTTCCTTTTCTCCGAATAAGGATAGCTATTGCTGTCTAAAAACTTAACTCGGTTCGGAAATACTGTGAATTGAACTGCGGGAGGTTGTAGGCTAAGAACCTTTGGTTATCTAAAAAAAGAGTTATTTCAAGAGATCATACTTTATTGCCAGTTCTCTCCACTCTTCCGGAGGGATGTCAAATTCTTTGCAGATGTCCGGAACTTCAACTCCCTTCCTAACCATTTTCCTAATCGCCTTAATCTCCTTTCTGTTAAGCTCCTTCAAATTTGCCGTCTTCATGCTAAACATCACCACTCAATCCAGCGGAATTGTCTTGCCCATCAAGACAGATATCAGGAGGCTGGACGTTAAAATATTTATTTCTTTCTAGATAATATACTTTTTCTATCCGTACCAATCTACGATCCGATCGCTTTAAAAAGTTCTTAAGTCTGGTTCTTGAATGCAGATTCTTCCAGAGTGGTCTCGACCTCGTTGAGTCCTTCTGGAAGGGAAAGGATAACCAACTGCGACCCGATCTTCGAGGCAACCAGTTTAGTGTTAATGTGTGCGCGGAGGCGTGCTGGTATGTATATTCTCCCGAATTTATCTATCTCCAATAATTCTCCAGCCATTGAATGTAATTATAAAGTGATAGATAATTATTTTTAAAATTATTCAAATGTATCCAGATTTATCGCCGAATACCATGCTTGATAGTCTCAGTTTGTCTCCCTCATAGTTGCTGAACAGTATCGGAAGACCAAAGGAGTCCCTGTAGAATTTTTCAACGCCAAAGTCCTCAAAGAAGCCATAACCTCCATGGAACTGTATTGAATACTTCGCCGCCTCTTTCGAAAATTCCTCCGATCTAAGCTTTAGCATAAGCACCTTACGCTTGTCTTCAGGATCGATATTGTCAAGTTCGTCCATGAGAAGAGTCTCTTCTGAGAGCAACCTTGAGAGAGTGTTGGCAACAGGACTGTAATCCTTCAGTGGCTTATCGAATGTCTTGCGAACTTTCACATAATCCAAGACCTTATCAATGGCGCCCTTAGACATACCGATAGCAATGCATGATACTTCATAGTCTAGAGAATCAAGGATCGATGAACTCGTTATACCGGTTTTCTCTGTCAGGTTTATGATATCTGAAGAATCCACAGTGACCGTTCCAGATCCAAGACCCCTGAAGGAGAGTGGCTTTGAGGTCCCCGTGATCTTGAAACCGCTTCTTACCAGGAAAATATCTTCCCCTATGTTCACTATGAGATTTCTTTCCGACGGATTGACCACACCTAGAACCCTTCCAGATATCCTGTTCCCTTCCACTGACAGTTCATTCCCAGAAAGTTTATCATTGCTGATAGCGACACAGAACCTTTCTTCTCCGGACACAACGCGCTTCAGTAGTTCTGGATCAACATTCTGTATCAACGGTGTGAAGATCGAGTTCGTGATCATGACCAGCGCTGAAACAGAGGGTGAATGAGACGCGGTGCCAAGAAGAATTCTGGAGTATCCGAACTTGTCGAGGCCAGCGCCTCCGCTCTCAGCCGATGCCATTGCGCCAAGGAATCCCTGTGCAGCGAGCATCCCAATCATGTTCGCGTCTATTCCGCTTCTCTCTATGTTAAGCGCCACCGGATCGATGCTTCTTACAGAAAACTCCTCCACCGCGGATGAAAGAAGATCCTCTTCGCTTCCAGAACTCAATTTGCCTCACCTTCCAGAGATTTCTCCATCGATCTGTAAATGATCAGTTTCTCTATCTCGCTCGTTCCTTCCCATATCTCCATGATCTTGGAATCCCGGAAAAATCTCTCTATGTCAGAATTGATGCCGTAGGCAGAAGTGATTTCAAGCGCCTTCTGTGCAGCTATCACTGCTGTCTCAGAAGCGTAAGACTTGGCCATGCTCGTCAGCGCTGGATTAGGCTTGAACTGGAACAGGTAGGAAGCAGCCTTGTAAGTCAGCAGCCTCGAAGCTTCAATGCGCGTCGCAACATCAACGACAGAGAACTGTATATCCTCCAGTATCTGTCCATTCCCCTTTTCTTTCAGAAGCTTGAGATATTCCAGCGTCCTGTCCATGCAACCCTGCGCTATTCCTATGGATTGAGCGGCAACGTAGACCCTGCTTATGTTGAAGAACGTCATGACATAATAGAATCCCTTCCCCTCCTCACCAACGATCCTGTCTGCCGGGATCTCAACATTGTTAAGTATCAATTCTGCTGTGCTTGTTGCCCTCACTCCAAGTTTTCCTGTAAGTTTATTCCTTGTAAATCCAGGAGTGTTTGCCTCAACGATCACAACGGAAAGACCGTGGTGTTTCTTTTCATCAGGTGTCGAAGTACGGACAAGCATGAGGTAAAAATCGGCGGTGGTTCCGTTTGTTATGAACATCTTAGATCCGTTCAGTATCAGCTTGTCCCCACGCCTCTCTGCCTTTGTCTTCAGGCCTGCTACGTCGCTGCCCCCTCCAGGTTCAGTGACGGCAAGACCCATGATCTTCTCGCCCCTCTGCGTCGGTAAAAGGAACTTCTCCTTCTGTTCCTCAGAACCGAAGAGCATCAGTATCTCTGCCCCAAACATGCTAGCTGTAGAAGCTATGGCATTTCCAGGATCAACCCTGCAGGTTTCCTCGATCGCAACAACCAGGGACCATGGGCTGTTCACGTCTATGATATTCTCCGCAACCATCTTCTTCCTTATATCATCCCTGAACGTTTCAAGCTCGTCGGATTCCTTCGCTATGGCCGGAGTGAATTCTCGAAGTGCAAACTCCCTTACCTTCTTTCGCGCAGCCTGTGCTTCTTCAGGAAAATCAAAATCCATATTACACACGCTCCAACAGCATAGAATACCCCTGCCCGCCACCAACGCATAGTGTCGCGACTCCAAGGTCTTTCTGCTTTTCATTCATAATGCGTGCAAGTGTCCCGGCAAGCCTTGCACCGGAAGCACCCAGTGGATGACCGATAGATACAGCTCCGCCATGGATGTTCACTCTGCTCGGGTCTATGTCAAGTTCTTTGATCGCGTTCAGGACTACGACAGCAAAAGCCTCGTTTATCTCCCAGACATCGACATCATCAACAGAGAGGTTTTCCTGCCTTAGCAATTTCTGTGTAGCGGGTACCGGACCCTCGCCCATTATCGACGGATCAACGGAAGCCCAGGCAAACCCCCTGATCCTTGCAAGGGGCTTCAGTCCGTACTCCTTCATCTTCTTCTCCGACATGACCATGACAGCAGATGCACCGTCATTCAGCGGAGAAGAGTTGCCTGCAGTTATAACCCCATCAGCCTTGAATGACGGGGGGAGTTTTGAAAGGGCTTCTACTGTTGTATCCCTTCTTATACTCTGATCTGTATCTATGACTTTCTCCTCACCATTTATCTCGACCGTAACAGGAAGAATCTCGTCCTTGAAGAATCCGCCATCCATGGATTCTGCTGACTTTTTGTGGCTTCCTGCTGAAAATTCATCCATCTCCTTCCTGGAGATACCCCTGAGACCAGCCAGTTTCTCAGCTGTCAGTCCCATGTTGTACGCTGTAGACATATTGTACTTCGCGTACTCAGGCCTGAGAAGGAGTTTCATATTAGCTTTAAGGTTTGGGTTGTTTGCCATAGGTATGTGTGTCATGTGCTCCATTCCACCGGCAATAGTAACCTCGGATTTCCCGGTCATAATTTCCATGGCCCCGATGGCGATTGCATTCAAGGAAGACGAGCATGCACGATCAAGGGACATGGACGGGACGTTGAAAGGGAGCCCCGCAAGGAAAACTGGGTGCCGCCCACCGTAGAGCCAGTTCTCCCCGGTCTGGAAGGCACAACCGGTGATTACGTCATTTATGTCATCGGTCTTCACACCGGAAGAATTCACTATATCCTTTATCAGCATCCCCAGAACTTCGTCCATGCGAATTGAATTGAACACGTCTCTGTCGGGATCATTGGGCCTTGCTCTAGAGAATGCGCTTCTTTTATATTCGACCAAATATACTTGATTTAGTTCACTCAAGTTATCACATTACTTTATTTCTCGGATACTCATAACTCTTTGCCGTTTGTTAGTTCATTGTAATGAATCCAAAGATCGTTGTGAGTTGATTTTTCGTTGATCCATAAAACGTAAATCTCCTGAGGACGTAGGTATATATATTAGTCTCATATAGAAAGAGATGCGAAAAGTAATCCTGGACACGATAATTTCGCTGGACGGTTACTACACGAGTCTAAAGAGTGAAATTGATTGGTTCGAATTCGACAAAGAGGAGATTGAATGGTCTAAGCAGATTCTTCGAAGAGTTGACACTATGCTCTATGGTCGAATAACCTATCAAGAATTCAGTGAATTCTGGCCGAAAGCATCTCCAAGCCCAGACGGCTTCGACTCAGAGATCATCGAGCAGCTAAATGGACTTCAGAAGGTGGTATTCTCTCGTACGCTCCAGGAAGCAAAATGGCGCCCTGCAGTTCTGATACGTGAAAACCCAGTAGAGGCAGTGGCTAAGCTCAAAAGAGAATCCGGAAGAGACATGGTGATCGTCGGGAGCGGGACCCTCGTATCCGCACTTTCAAGAAACGACCTGATCGACGAGTATCGCATCCGGATTCGGCCTATTACATTAGGTGCAGGAAAACCTCTTTTCACGGATGATCAAAAGAGGCATAAGCTCAGATTGGTTTCTTCCAGAGAGTTTAGCAACGGCGTAGTCGCTCTGCATTACGAGCCCGCCGATTAACATCCTCTATAAGTTGTTAGAATATTTCTTTTAACGGAAGAGTAGAATTCGAATAATAAGTGCAATTATTATATATGCGCATATCATTCTCCTATGATGATATAATGACATGGGAATTTGAACACAGTATCCTAACCAATGCGAGGAAAGAAGAAATTTGGGCTCTCTACAGTAACGTTGAATCTTGGCCGCTATGGGATCATGGAATTGAAGACGTATCTCTCGAGGGAGAATTCAAAGAAGGAGCTCACGGGAAAATCAAACCAGAAGGACAGGGGTTTTTGAGTTATAAGATTACTCTAGCCGACCCAGATAAGGGTTTCTCCGATGAAACTGTTATTGATGATTTGATGGCCACAATAAAGTTCATTCACACTTTTTCGAGTTTGCCAGATAGAAAAGTCAGACTCACTAATCACATAATAATTCTCTGCCCGGGAAAAGAAGAGATAGAAAAGGAAATAGGAGATGGTATATCTTCCGGAGTGCCAAAAACAATGGAAAATATAGCGCGAATGGCAATTTTCATGGAAAAAATATGCAAGTTTCAATGAAGGTTCAAGTGTATGTCGTCACCACATAATATGCCTACAAAATTTGAGAAACCAGATGAGAGTCCGGGTTTTCTACTTTGGCAGGCTACAAATCTCTGGCAAAGGAGAATGAGAGCAGCTTTAAGAGAATCGGGGTTGACACATGTACAGTTTGTTCTTCTAGCCTCCACTGTTTGGATAAATGATCATGGTATGGAGGCCACGCAGGTAGCTATCGCGAGATTTTCACACGCAGACATTATGATGGTGTCCCAGGTACTGCGTTCTCTTGAAAAAAAGAGTCTAGTTCTGCGGTTAAAAAATTCTGGAGACACAAGGGCTCATCTTGTATCTCCGACAGGAAAGGGGAGAAATCTGGTTGAAAAAGCCATAAGAGTCGTTGAAGATACTGATAGTGCGTTCTTTGCCATATTAGACAATAATGTGAGTGAATTCACTGGAATGCTTAGAAAACTGATCTCTTCTAATTGACTTTTAGGATCATCTCTTAGCCGCGCAGATAAACCTCCTATGCCCTTCTTTTCGGATGTACGGCCTATAATGCAACCCCTGGGATCAAGCCCTATCAGTTGGGTATAAGTACCCTCATAGAAGAAACTAAAATCGCAGTTGTCAGGGCTTCAAGGATAAGGTAAGCAAGAGTTGTTTCAGAATCCCTTCAAAACCTATGAAAATGGAGAATGAATCGGTCGGGATTTGATTAAAGTTTTAAGTAAATACTAAATTCTCAAAAAGAAAGAGATGATCAATAAAGACTGACATTTTGTGATATTCTGTGAACACGTTGTCTTTCATTTCAGTAGTTCTAAATATTTTGGTGGTTTTAATATTCTGTTTACGTTTATGCCATTTTCGGCAGCATATTTGTGAACATCCTGAGTATTCCATGTGACAATATAGTCTATACTGACAGATTTGGCTATTGAAATCATGTACCAATCGTTTCCCACATCTTTTATTGCTGTAGAATCTATCGTAAGATTCTCGGTTTTTATGAAATTCAGCTGCGTAACGTAAGGATCAAGTCTTGAGTTCAAATACTCAGTTCTAACATCATGCAATGCACGAAATATGTTCCCTTCTTTCTTCCCACTCATTGAGATCTTCTCAATAAGATCTGGATCTAAATCAAGAAGCCTTTTCAACTCACCGTAGAGTATATCGCAAGTAAAAGCTTCGTCCAATCAGGTTACAACTCTTTTGCACACCATAGAATTTGAGGAATGAGTAGAGCCAGATATTAGATAGGCCAATACAACGTTCGTATCTATTACGAGTCTCATCTAATATCTCATTGCCTTCTTAGCCAAGTTAACAGCAGAAACTACATCTTCTTCAGTTATTTCATTTTCCTGCAGAAAATCAGCGAAGTACTTATCGACTACCTCTTTCTTGAGAGCCGATCTCTTAGTGAATTTCGGGTACCTTGAATACACGGTATCAAGCAATTCTTTTAAACTCATATAATTGAATGTAGCCTTGACATCAAGTATCTGTCGTTTTTCAAATTCATTCAAGTCATTCCAGACTGAAGCGGCAATCTTAAATCCTTCGCTGGTAAGTTTCATTTCACCAAATGAGATTGTACCTCTTGATTGAAAATAGGTAAGGTCCTCAGATAGTTCTTTTGAAAATGGACCATACCAAAGAGGTTCAAAATGGTAGATATCTTTCATATCTGCAAATGGAATTCTTCTGTAGAGGAGAAAAATCTCTTTCTGTAAATGTGTAACTGAAGGGATCGGTTCATTGTTCTTCTTCGATTTACCCCACGCGTAGATGAAGGAAAGTAATAAATCACTTTTTGAAACCATAGTGAAATAATATTCCATCGTTATATACATACCTTATGTAATCTGCTATCGCGGTTGTATTATCATTGTTGTATGATCGCATTCCTGACGAAAAACAAAAAGAATAGATAGTGAAGCGATCACAGAGTTGTTTCTATGCCAAGCTTCTCGGTTACTGTATTAAGTTCTTAGCCCCTAGAGCAGGACGGTACACTACCAGCTTCAATGCAGGTTTAAAGTTGAATTGTATCTGCGATGTAAATGTGCTGTTCAATAACCATCTTGACTGCTTTCCTGATTACCTTAATGCTCGCGGTCTCATAGAACTACTCTATGAATACGAAGATCCCTACATCCTTGACGATTCCAAGTTCAAGGCCGTATTCCCATATTTCACATACACACCTTATGAAGTTGGGATAAGAAAGACTCTTTACTGGTTCAAGAACAATTTAGAATCTAAAGATAAATAAATTTTCAAAAGCAATCTGATGAACAAATTCGAGTGGTTAAAGTTCAGGTTAAATCTGACGGTAGCTTTTTATCTTGCCACACAGAGATTACATTTCATGCCCCTCTCACTCATGACTGTAGTAAATTACGACAAGCTACAACTACTAAAGAAATTAAGTCCCTATGTAAGAACACATTCTCCGATCCCATAGAAACAATTCCTCTCTGAATGCACAAAAGTTGAAATATTCATCTTGACACAATTGAATAAGTCGTAAATTACTGTTATAGCAAAATTAATTTCGTCCCAAACCATGAACATTCATGTATCAGGATAAGTATCAACTTACGATAGACAAGCTTCTGACATCCTCTGTCAGGAACAATCCGAATCAGAAGATAGTGTACAGCGGTGTTAAGACGGAAACGTATGCGAGCTTCAAGGAAAATGTATACAGACTTGCCAAGGGCCTTGTCTCCATGGGCATTAAAAAGGGAGACAGAGTTGCTGTCTTTGACTATGACACGATGAATTACCTGTACCTGTATTACGCTGTCCCACTTTCAGGTGGAGTCTTGCATACGGTAAATATAAGGTACCCTCCGGAATTGATTTTCTATACAATGCAGCATGCTGACGACAAATTTGTGATAATAAGGGATGAATTCGTACCTATTATTGAGAAGAGCATACCTCTTTTTGAATTTGTCAAGGGATGGATAGTATCTTCGGATGCAGCAGAACCTGCGAAGATGATAGAAGGTGCAACAAAACTTTCAGACCTCATGAAGGGCTCAGCCAATGCCGTACTTCCAGAAATTGATGAGAATGATCTAGCAACGACTTTCTATACCTCCGGAACAACAGGAATGCCAAAGGGTGTGGAATTCAGCCATAGACAGCTGGTTCTTCACTCCCTAAGTTCAGCATCAGCTCTTGCAGATCCACCGATAAGCATGAAGAGCACTGATGTCATTATGCCTCTCGTACCGATGTTCCACGTCCATAGCTGGGGTACGCCATATTTCGTCATAATGAAGGGTATGAAATATGTGTTGCCAGGAAAGTACAACTTTGAAACAATACCGCTGGTGATGAAGAATGAAAAGGTCACTGTGAGTCTCATGGTTCCATCAGTCCTTTACATGCTCATCAATTCAAAGAACTCGGTTGAAATTAAGGATCTAGGAATCAGGACAGTCATAGGTGGAGGTGCCCTATCTAAAGGACTCTATCAACTTGCAAAGGAACATGGAATCACGGCCAACGCTGGATACGGTATGTCTGAAACCGCCCCTATACTCACTCTTGGTCAGTATTCAAGTGACATGTTCAAACTCGACGAAAATCAGAAACTGGATCTTTCACTCAGGGCTGGAATTCCGATTCCACTTGTTGATCTCCGTGTTGTGAACAAAGAAGGAAACGATGTCAAGAATGACGGAAAGGAGATCGGGGAGATTATTGTCAGATCACCCTGGCTTACAAGGGAATATGTTAAGGACCCTGAGGGTACACAGAAACTCTGGAAAGACGATTGGATGCACACTGGTGACCTTGCTGTCATTGACAAATATGGGGTCGTGTCGATAGTCGACAGAGAGAAGGATGCTGTGAAGTCCGGTGGCGAGTTCATACCCACTGTGGTTATAGAGGATGCAATAAGCACGTATCCTGGTGTCGGGGAAGTCGCGGTTGTAGGAAAACCTGATCCGAAATGGCAGGAACGCCCGGTAGCATTCATATCCGGACTTAAGGAACTTGATGAAAAGAAGATAAGGGAACACCTCATGAAATTTGTAGATTCGGGAAGAATTGCCAAGTTCTGGATCCCGGATGAATTCCGCCTTGTTGAGTCGTTCCAGAAGACGAGCACCGGAAAGATAGACAAAAAGGTTCTAAGGGAGATGCTTTAGATCCACTGGAAACAAAATTTTGTCCTACAGTGGATGGGATCAATCAACGTCATTAATCTCTTTTGACATTATTAGTTCATCATTTTCTTTAGAAGCTTTGTAGAACCCATGTTTTGCATAGAAATTGATGCCGATAACATTCTTTTCCTGCACTCCAACTTTTAGCGTTGCGATCCTACCTTTTATCGTGGATTTCTCGAATTCGGTTAACAGCTGTGAACCTATGCTATGTCTTGATTTCGATGGATTCACATAGAGCCTGAGAATCTCACCGTGGTCTTTCCTAAGGATTCCCTGGAGAAATCCACAAAGTTCATTCCCTTCGAATGCGCCTATGAATATCAGGCCATTTCCCCTATTTGACCGGTTAATTGAATTCACTAACGAGTCCACAGAGTAATTATTATCGATCCATGCGTCGATGTAGGTTTTATCGTATATTTCTTCGTAAGCCCAGTTCCAGGATTCAATGGCAACCTCTCTAACAGAGGAAGCATCGCTTTCTATAAGCGCTCTGATCTCGACGTTCAACCATTACAAATTCCCATGCATCGTATAATTTTTTGCACGAATTTGCTTGAAACAACAGTTTCAAACAACAATTAGATAAATATTAGTCCTACAACAGTATGACTCTCCAATATGGGGCTAAGTAAGAGAGATCTAACGAGAAAGAAAAAAAGCCTGGAAATGAGGATAAATGAACTAGATGCCAAGATCAAGAAATTTCCGCTTGACAAGACCCTTCAGCAGGAACGAGAAGAGCTTCGGAAAAAAATTGAGAAAATTCATTAAAGTAATTTAGAAATTATCCGCACACCCGAAAGTCTAAAAATAGAGATGCAGTTTTTTTCATTCGGGTTTTCCTTCAGGGACCTCAATTTTTGACTTCGCAAGGAAAACGTTTAGAGCAATGTCAAGGAGGGCAAGGCCAAGCATGATCATGAAAACTCCTGTCCATCCAATAGTGGAGATGATTGAGGAAGTGACGAGCGGACCTATTGCATCTGCTGAATTTGAAATCAAGCCCATCCCGAATGCACCCTCTGTAACAATCACAAGAGGAAATATGTTCCCAGGAAGAGCCCAGTAGTTCGGAGGGAACATCATTAGAAATCCATTTATTATAACTGCCACGAGCAGAGCATAGAAAGATAGATGCCCGAGAGCTACCATGAGGATTATGCCAACTGCCATCAGGACATCCGCCAGAGTCATCACCTTTAATCGAGCCCTTAGTATCCCCCTGTTCGTATTTGCCTTCCTGGTCAAATGATCACCGAGAACTGCACCGACAAATGCAGCTGCAAAGCCGGCAAGACCCCACGCAATTACAAGTGTTCCAGATTCAGAGATCGAATATCCGAGAAATCTAGAATACGTAGAGAGATATCCACCAATGCTGAAGAGTGTCCAGCTCAATGGTATCTGAATTACGCCCATCACCCATGTCATTGGATTCTTCCAGGCGCTTTCATGCTTGACCTTTTCTTCCTGCATGAATTCTTTCTTCTGTTCAGGTGAATCCCTGGCGAGTGCAAAATAGATGATTGCCCCAACCAGCATGAGTACGCCGGTTACGTAATAGGATTCTTGCCAGCTGAAGGATCTGAACGCTACACCTAAAAGACCTCCAGCGGCGCTTCCAAGGCTGATGGCACCAAGAGTGAAAGCAAGAGACTTTGCCCTTTCATCCGGGGCAAACCATCCTTCGAGCTGTATCGAGAAGAGGGCAAGCATCATGATCATAAGTCCCTGAAGGAAACGGAGTATGATGAGAACGACAATATTATTGAAAATCGGTATCAGAAACTGCGGGACTATTAGGAATAATTGAGCAAGAAGTACTCCGGTCTTGAGACGCGTGTTGAAAACACCACCGTTGCCGAGAAAAAACGCTGCAAAAAGGCCTATTGAAAATGAATCTATGCCAAGGATGGTCAACTCGTTTACACTCACGTGATAATACGTGGCCATCTTTGAAGACAAGATGCCGAATGCCGTAAGGGAGATGAAACTTGTAGTCATAAGCAAACCTGCTATCGCTGCCATGACCCATCTGTATGGAGATTTCTGTTCGGCAATCACTTGGACTTAATCTTTGCATCATATTTAACATCAAATAAACCGAAATCCTATCGCTGTTCCTATTTCGTTTCCCGAAAGCCTAAGACGAAGAGCACAAAGCGAAATCGTAACAACTCCAATCTTATTTGGAACTGGGATCAGAATCACACATCATCGCCTCGATAAAATCCCTTATACAGCATTGCAGACCTGGATTTGCAAAAGATTTGCATATAATGTGCAATGAAATTTGAAAAAAATCGATAAACGAAGATGAAATAATAAATTATGAATCAAAAATACCTGAAGATGGTGTTAGCAGTATTCATAGTCCTTACCGTAGTTATGGCAGGACTTTTTGTTTTTGAATACTCTAACGCAGGAAAGGAAAAGAGCAACTACAATAATCTTCAAACAAACTATGCTACGCAACAGAGCAAGGTTGTGCTTGATAAAGCATATGCGCACTGGGACTACATATCCATTGAGAACGTATCTTTGCTCAAAGGGCAGTATAGCAGCAATGCGACTTTACACTGGATCGGTGGGCCTCTCGCAGGAACATATGCAGGAATCACAAATATAACCGCAACATGGAACAAATTTTTCGGCCTCTGGTCAGCAGTATGGTATTATACAGTAACTCCCCCAACTGTCAGCGTTAGTGGAAGTACAGCTACCGTAGTGTCAAGTAACCAGTTTGTCCTGACACCAGTAAGCAGTAGTCAGCAGGTACAGTACCTAAACGTAAGTTACACTCTGAAATACATGGAGTCAGGAAACAATTGGATGATATATCATGAAACATGGCACATTGTTGGGGCAGGCTTTGTTTCTCCGTCGCAGCAGTTTGTAGAACAGAACTACGTGAATAGTTTGGCATTCAGCCACTGGAACAACATAGCAATCGAAAATAATACAACGGTAATGGAACAGTACGAGGCAAACGCAACTCTCCACTGGATAGGGGGTCCTTTGAATGGAACATATTCAGGACTTGCCAAAATAAACACAACCTGGAACAAGTTCTTTGGACTGTGGTCTGCAGTATGGTTCTATTCCGAATCACCTCCCATAGTAACAATTTCAGGTAGAACAGCAAACGTCAATGCGACAGTACAGTTCATAGTCCAGAATGCGGCAAATACATCGCAGTTCAAATACATCAACGTATCTTACGACATAATGTATTACAACACCGGTTTCACATCTTCAAACGGGATGCCGCAGTTCATGATATACAATGAGATATTCCACATAACAGGGAGCAACACAATAAATAAAATCTGAACGAAACTTTCAACAACCTTTATTTCACCCTTTTTAATTTATAAAGGAATTTGACAACCAATGATTTTCAGAGTTCGATCGAAAGACTCTTTTGGTGGATATTCGTATCAACAAGAGGAGGGGAAATGAGAATAAAGATAATTAAATCGTTATTAGAAAGTCCGAAAAACGCCAATAAGCTTAGTTTGAACCTTAACGTAAACTACAGGACGATAGAGCATCACATGAAAGTATTGATCTCAAACCATCTTGTTCTCGTTCAGGGAGATGGATATGGCAAAGTTTATTTTCCTGATCAGGTAATCGTGAGAAATATTAAAATGCTACAGGAAATATTCACTTCAGCGGGCATAAAGGAGGGGATCTGACTCTGGGGCCATTCTGGATAGCTAACTTGGTTATAATATCAATATCTGTTATAGTGTTCGCAGTAATTACTGTGTCCTATGTCAGAAGCTACCTAAGGTTAAAGGCTGGTTCATTCACCAGTATAATTGCGTTTAGTTCTATATTTATGGTCCAGAGCATCCTAGCGTTCGTCATATATTACTCACTCTCTATGCATTTTGGCTCGAGTCTGGCTGTACTTTTGCTCGTCATAAATGTAATTTCACTTGGTGGGTATGTTATGCTCTATAAAGCACTACAGATCTGAGTTTCCTGATTCTTTTACCAAAGATTATAGATGTGAAAACAAAAAATCTGCCTAGATAAAAATGAGAACTAGGAATAGTAAAATCTATCACCTAACATAGATTTACTGACTAGTCATTTCATCTAGTTGGATTTCCTCATCAGAACTTCGTAATATCCGTCTCGGTCATATACCCCTACAAGTTCATTTTTAGACTTCTCGATCCATTCCGGAGCATCATTCTTTATATCCGGGTCCGAGGAATAAACTGCTATTATGTCTCCGATCTTAGCATCTTTATAAGCTATCAACATCTCCCAAAGAGAACCAGGGCAAATAGTTCCGCGAACGTCCACAATTTTTGCCGGCTTCAATTTCTTTGCCATTTCATTCACATCCAATAAATTTTACTGCATGGCATGTATTTCAATAACGCATATAAACAAAGCTAAATCTTCATTGAATGTAAATTCCGGTTTAATTTTTATCTGCCATTTCATTGTATGTTTCGTTTTTATCTTCGGTACCTAACGCTTTTCGCTTCACAGCACTATGAGAATAAATTATGATAAACAATAAGTGATTTATCGCACGCCAGAAAGTCCCCAAAATTTTCCCCCCCCCCCATCAGCCTTCTTAAAAACAATCAAACTTGCTAGAAAGTCTAGGGGTACGATAATGAAATGACTTACGCATGCAATCGAAAGTTTTCTTCTGGTTTTCAAGTAAGTACGACAAAAGCTATTTCGACTAACCAACCCTACGCAGTAGAAACCCTCAACAGATGGTCAAAACATTTGTCTGCTTTTCACGGAATTATCATTAGTTTCCCAATGCACTATTTTGAAGCACAAAATAGCCTGACAATACACATGACTGATTGATCTTTCATAACCCTTTGCAAACAATATAATGAAACTCTGTTCTGGGGGATTATCTGCTACCAGTTGAAGAAATAAAGTTTAAAAAAATAAAAGTGTAGATCAGCTGGTCACAACAAACCCAACGTTAGGAGTGAACACCTTAGAGTTCAGATTGAGATTCTGTTTCAGGTTAAAGTCGATTATGATTCCAGTTGTTGAGTGTGCAGTTACATTGAATGGGTGGTTAATAAATGCAAAGTGAGACGCCAAAGTGAAAGTCACATTCGCACCTAGGACATCAACTGTCACATTTTTTATGAACAGCCTTATCATTGTATATTTCCCAGAATGTAGGGTTATGTTTGTCAGCAAAGACGCATTTGTCGTCGTTCGACCAAGTATATTTATTGTCGTGGATGGAACCGAGTAGTTTACCCATCCAGACGTATTGCTATGCAATTCCACTGAACTAAACGAGATATATACCGCACGGACATCAAACATAGCTGGGGCATCTGCAACCGATATTGCCATATGGCCGTTTGATGCGGTGCTGTTGTAGTACAGGAAACCACCTATACCAGCGGCAATTACTACCACTATAACAATTGCTATGATTATTTTGTTTTTCACATCTTTTTATTGAGGATAGATTATTAAGGTTTCTGGTACAACCATTACGCTCTTCTATTTCAAACGAGATCAAAAAGTTTCGAACGACGAAATTCTGAAGATTTCGAGCTACAAAATACTTTTATAGTCAAATTTTATATAAATAACGTGCAGAAACTTCCTTACTATGGCACGTACCACCATACTTCGCCTGAACAATCCGAATTGATAAGAAGAGTTCTGAGAGAAACTTTTTTTGACCTTTTTAGACTGACTGGGCACCCAGAAACCATTAAAAGCATTCTTGATGCGGGCTCTGGACTCGGATACCTCTCTGAACTTGCTGCTTACTTTTTCAGAACATCTTCAGTAACCGGCGTTGATCTATTCGGATCAGAAAGTCTTCCTGAGGGAGACTTAGAATTGGCAGAAGAGAATATGAAGGCTGCGGGTGTGGGCGATAGAGTACGCTTTATAAAATCTGATCTCACTGATCTAGATTTTCCTGAAGAACACTTTGATCTTGCGGTATCGAACCTTGTCTTTCATAATCTAGGGAAGAAACGATTCGATGCGTACTTGAGTATAGGCAGAGTGTTGAAACCAGGCGGGTTTTTTGTTCTTGGAGACTTCTTCTGGAAAGCAGAAGATAAAAAGTTTCTAAGAGATCATTTTACCATGTTAGCAGAAAAGACTAGAATAAGTGAAATGCCAGATCAGTATTCGATTATGCTGCTCAGAAATAAGTAGATCGTTCTTTTATTCCATTCAACAATAATTTCACAAATTCTTTTTTTGTCCAAGCAAAATTTACCAGTCTTGGCAGACAAAATAGACCAGAATATATTAGTTATTACTTTTTTCGCTAGATCTAACTGGCCCTGCATATTTTCGCCTCTTCAAATTTGAATTGTGCAGAACCTTTTAAATTTTGCAGCAGATTCAGTACACTATCTCGGTATTACATACTTTTTAATACTACAAATGAATATAAAAATGTGATTAAGCCCAGGTTTGCTAATGCAGAAGGAAAATTGACTTATTTAGAAGGCATAGAAGGTATAATATCTGGGAGGAAAGGAATTCGTTTCTGTTTTATTATCGATAAATTTAACGATGTAAATATAAACGAAGTGTATCTAATTTCTGAATTACAACCTTCTTCTATCGTGTTAACAAATAAACGGAATAATAAAGAATTGAAGCTTTTGCTTAGCAGTATAAATTCACACATAACTGTTAACCAATCGGCTTGCTTTGATGCGGAAATTAGTAAACCAGAACTAAAATATATAAGTGATAATTTGTTAGGAAGTGATTTACAAATTAATTGGGATCTTAACTGGTTGGGTTTTATCGGTTACAAGCTTAATGTTAATCCGTTTTTGGCAGTTGTCGATATATCAAATATGGGTCGGGCAGATACAAAAGTATCCATGAGTGATTTTAATGATAATGTTTGGAGTAAAATCTCTGGCGAAGAAAGATATTTGGTAAATATCCCTAATGTAAGCAGTAGTATATTTCTAAAAGTTCCAGACGAAGTTAATGAGTGGAAAAATATGATGTCGGATAGGGCAGGGATTGTTGAAAAAGCGATGAGAAAGTTTGAGGTAGCGGAAAAACCCGATGACTTTGCCACAATCGCTAGAGAGTTAAAAGCGGTTTTTGATAAGTTAAAAAGTGTTACAGAGCGAAATAAAAACCCACTTCAAGGGTTGCTGTTCAATAAATTATTTTCAGGTTCTGGAGTTAATGAAGCTTCGGATGGAATGATGGATGGATTATCTAAAGTAATGGAAGGGTTGGAGAAAATATCAAATCAAATTGGACATACTGCCACCACTCATGATAAAGGAACTATTCCGTTCAATTACGTTGGGGATAGAGAGAGTACGATGACTTTTTTATTTATAACGGCTTTGTTGTTTAATTTTATGGGAAAGATGCTAAAATAAAATGCATGCCTTTTGTTTTATGAATCTAGTAATAACATAACTTTTAATAATAGTCAGAAAAAATTATTGGTAGTAGCGTAGTTTAGCTCACAAACAAAGCTTCCGCTTTAACTGTTGACGATAGAAAGATTTATAAAAAAATAATGGATCTACCTTTGCTCCAAGGCAGATCCTAGTAGTTTTCTAATTATTTTTTTCGCTGACTCCTAGTCCGAAGAGTCCACCGAATAACCCACCAAAGAGTGCACCTATTGGACCACCTATAAGCGCGCCAATGGTAGCTCCTGTTCCCATACCGACTAGTACTGGTCGGCTGTCATTATACTTTTTCAGTTCATTAATTCAAATCACCTCCTGAAAGATACACTTTCGTGATCTGTTTATTATGTTTTTGTATTTAAATACTCACATAACGATAATGTTGGTAGGCGGCTCTAATACTCCCTCCCCCTCTCTCCCTTTTGAGAGATGAATATTTAAATATGACTGTTATAATTAAATAACTTTATACTAATGCCACTATTTCAATAATCACATGGATACCAAAAGTGAAATTATTGATATTAGCAGAACATCAAAGAGTGGGGAATCGTTAAGAATTACTTTACCCAAGAGAATAGCGGAGAAACTATCAATCAAGGAAGGCGAGTTTGTAGGGTTTTACGTTGAAGGAGACAAGGTCATAGTTGAAAGAATCACGTAGTAAAACATCTTTCTTACTTCAATAGCCTATTATAGCATTCTAAAATAACGAACTTAATGGTCATATCACTTGATATTATTATTTCATCAATAATCAGCGCAGTAGCAGTCATAGTAGCTTTTGTGAGTTTATTGGAAGGCAGAAAGAGGACAAAACTCTTGGAGGTGATGATAAAAACATTACCTTATACTACAAAAAGGAAAAGAGAAAAAAGAACGTCTAATATGAAGTTAAACACTGACACAGATCTAAGCAAGGCAAGGTCAGATGATATTAAGCGAATGGAACTTGAATTGGAAAAGGAAAAACTTCAATGGCAGAAGAATAAGGATATTGCGAAGGGGTTAGCATGGATAATCGACCATCTAGGCTCTGATGATGAGGATGATGACCAAGATTGGTGAAAGATTTTTCTGGTGCTGATATAATTTTTGGAGACAACCTCAAAGGGAAATAAATTGTATTAAGCATCGTAAGTAAGCATTTTATTTAATAATGTTATGGCTATTCATGGCAATAAGTTCTGACGAATTTAAGAAAGGATATACTGAAACCACTTTAAAGGGCGCTATTGAAAAATTACTTGGTGATTGCAAAGCTCGGACTCAGACAGAAATACAAATGGCACTGAACGCAAATTTGTCTTTTACAAAGCCTAGAGATACTATAGGTTGGAAAATGTTTGACGCGTTAATGACAGGATTCTCTTTTGGTAAGCTTTTAGATAGTATGGTTTCTGATAGTAAAATAGAAACTCGTTATGTTGAGACAGTAAATAGGTCTGAAACATACTATATTAAGAAATCTTGTACTAGGTAACCGTATCATCGAGTTTAACTACAATTAATTGTAAAAACAATAGATAAAGGGATAACAATGGAATTCGAGTTTAGTCTAGATGTGATTGACCGCGTGGTTAAAGAGATTAAAGAGGCAAAAAAATACGTTAGGATAGCTGTATTTCAAATTCATAATGAATTTATATATGACGCTATTGACAGCATTTTGACAAAGGGTATCGAAGTTGAGATTTTTACTTTACCATACGATAGTATAAATGAGGATATTAGGGACAAAGTAAAGGACAGGATTGAAAGAATAAAGACCAATGGAGCTAAGGTATATTTTTCAAAATGGGGAATAGGAGACCCTGAGAGAACAACAACGGCGATAGGTCGGTGGTATTCATTTCATGGTAAATTTTTAGTAACGGATAACGTAGCGATATCCTTATCTGCCAATCTTACGGAAGAACCGGAACTAGACGCCATGCTAATATACAAAGAAGAAGGAAAAATCAAAGAGTTTAATGAAAAATTTCTGACTTTATTGGCATTATTTGGAGAAGGGAGTATTAAGAATTTAGTAGAGCAGACGACATATGACAGTAAAGAAGCTTTGTTCGTTGCACCAAGGACAATAACCGAACCGGAAGTGAAGTTACATTGGATTAGGGATTATCCCGCAGAGATATGTAAGAACATTACATCTATTGAAGACAAGGTTTACATTGCACCTATTGAGTGCAAAGCCAGAGATTTATGGGAGATGGTAATAAGCGAAGCCTCTGATTATGTTTATATATCCACGGAAAGTTTCACAGATACAGCAATCATACCATTTTTGATTACTAATTCTATAAAGGGTAAAACAATCAAAATACTTACAGGTAGCGAAAGCCAAGATTTCAATGAACGGATAAGAGAACTATACCCAAGATTGATGGCTAATAACATTGAACTAAGAAAACCAAAGCATCCCCTTCATGCAAAGCTTATAATTACTGAAAAGAGAGTCGTTGTAAGCTCGGTGAATCTCAATAAGATGAATTTAGGATATGCCAAGAAGAAGGCTCTTTGGAGAGCAAATACTGAAACCATAACTATTGAATCGAATTTGGACGTCATTAGAAAAGCTCAAGCTGATTATGACAATATTTTTGACGATTCTATCCAGTTGCTAAATTATTTATCTGAAAAAGAAGAAGATTATGCTGTATCTATTTTCAAGGTATACGGAGTCAAGCCAGATAAGGATGTGAGGAATTTATTTAGCAGAGTGATAGTGAGAAGCGACATAAATTTAAAAAGGAATCTTTATCAAATAGGGAGATACGCCTCTATCTTGATAAAAAAATTCAATAAAAACAAGAACGTTATAGAAACTTCTGACTTTCTATGTGCAATGGTTCTTTATTATCTGTCTGATAGGAAACATACCGAACCAGAGTTAAAGGAAAAGCTTTCAGAAATATTTCCTATGACAAACGGTGAAAGTATAATTGAAAAGCTATTACAGTATAAATTGATAATAAAAGAGGGAGAATTCTTCAAGTTAGACTTAAAAACGTTGTTAGGTGAGGCATGATAATGAAGGAAAACATGATAATTAATGACGATTGCGTAAAGTTTCTATCGAAAACTCCAAAAAAAGACCTTCAAATAGATCTATCTTTTTTAGACCCCCCTTTCAATCAAGGAAAAGATTACAGAGTTAGCGATGATGATATCCCGGAAGAGGAATATTGGATATTCATGAAAAGGGTTTGCAGATTGATATATAATAGGACTTCTGATGGTGGTTCAATATATTTTATGCAAAGAGAGAAGAATACAGCTCGAGTAATGAAGGTTCTTGAAGATACCGGCTGGACTTACCAGAACTTAATTATATGGAAAAAGAAAACGTCTGCTGTTCCACAGAATAACAAATTTGGATTGCATTATCAAATAATTGTATTTGCTACAAAGGGCGATAAACCAAGAGTTTTTAATAAACTTAGGATAAATCCACCAAGATTAATTACGGAAAGGTATGAGAGACCAAATGGTATGTATGTTACTGACGTATGGGATGATATTAGGGAACTAACATCAGGATATTTTGCTGGTGATGAAGCACTAAGGATGGAAAATGGTGAAAGATTTCACAAACAACAATCTCCTGTAGCTCTTCTGCTGAGGATAATATTATCTTCCAGCAATATTGGAGATTTGGTTTTTGATCCGTTTGCAGGGACGGGTACGACTCTAGTGGTAGCGAAACAGCTATCGAGAAAGTATATTGGAATTGAAATCGACCCAGTAAATACTAAAAAGATAGAAGAAAGATTAAGGGAATTAAGACCAAGCGATAGCATAGATAAATACCGCAGGGATTATTATTTCACTGAAAATCTCAATAATTTGTGGACTCCTCGAAATGCAGATTTAGATAGAGAATTTTTATTTAGTAAGAATTTAAACGGAGAGAACATATCCACTTGATGCCTTTAAGAATCGTATCGTAAAAAGAATAGAAACTGTAAAAATGCCATTAGAGAATGTAGGAAACTCAACGATATTCTTGATATTGGAAGAAAATAGAGGTATCGTTAGTCCTACACATAATTATGGTTAATGTCCTATCAGTATGTGTTTGTAATAAATAAAAGAGTAAAATGGTCCATTAGGGCACCAATGTCATTTTGCCAATGAAAGCCAGTTATATGGAAAGATAAGCCTACTTTCTTACTCAGGTCAACGTAAGATAAGGGTATGAGAAGAGTTAAATTGCTAAACATTATGACTGTTGATATGTTAGAATACGGGAGAACATTCTCTTGAAGCCATTTTTTACTTTAGAGTATTCTGAGTTTGAATTTGCTGATACTCTCTCAAAGAGCTTCGACAAAGATAAGTATTCTGTGGTTATTCCGACCAGCAGGCAACAGAAGTACTTTGATGTAGCATTACTCAATATAGAAACCAGAAAAAGTGTAACCTTTCAGATAAAAAGTTCAAGGTCTTATGATACATCCCCATCAGATCAAAAGAAATACAAAGTAGAATTTCATGGCTGGTTTAGCAAACCTGTCAAAATCGATCAACACCTAGATTTCCTTGTTCTTACTGTGTACTTCCCTTTCATCCCCAAAGGAGAAAAAGGAGAAAATTCAAGAATATCGATAGACACCAAGATCTTCTTATTCCGTAGAGAAGAAGTCGAGCAATACAATATGAACAAAAAACAGTTTTACATCGGAAAACACAAAGAATCCGAATACTATGTTTGCCGATCAGTTGACTCCCCTAAGCAAATAAATAAGAACATTTACGATAACTGGATAAATTCATTCAAGAATGATCGTAGTTTCCATAATTCTGTGTAAGATTAAGGTAACCTTCCATGAACATGTCCGGTATCTGAACATAAATTTTGTCAATAAAGCGTCAACCTTCATGATAATTTCTATGTTCATGGTCTGCCGCGCCTATTTTTGAACTAAATTGGTCTTTCCTTAAGACAATCTTGGAAATAGAGGAACCTAAGAAAATGGAACCTCTTCATCCATCTCTAAATAGGTAAGTGTAGAAACTACTTTTTACTGGAAAAATTTTAATGAAAAGTTTAATTTATTACCCTCCCAATGTCAGATAAACTAATCGCAGTATCGAAGACATCTTCCAGGGGCTCATCATTGAGGATCACTTTACCAAAAGAGATAGCAGAGAAGTTGAATGTTTCAGAATCGGAACATATAGGATTTTATGAAATTAAAGGGGAGATTGTGGTTAGGAAGATTGAGTGACCTTCTTTTGAAGTAATATTAATCCTGCTCATATCATATAAGAAGAAGCTAAATTTCACAAAGGTCTTTCAATTAAACCCTGCTTTTTTTTAGAAGTTGCAGCAATCTGACCGTATCATCTGAGAAATAGGATTCCTTCTTTCCAAATACATCCATCATCTCTTTCAGTATATCCTTAAATCTTAGGAGCTTGATCTCCTTTTTTTTAGAAATGGGTTCTACTGCCGGTTCCCAGTCCCATGATACAATTATCTTTTCGTAATTATCTTTTGAAAATCCATAACCTTTTAGCGTCGACAACACATTTGAATCGTTAAATTTGCTATCGGTGAAGTAACCTATCTTAACTCTCTCCGATGCAGATCCACCTCTAGTTTTTTTCTTAGCTTCAGAATAAGGCTTAGCGTTTATTTTATTGAATTCACCGGATGTTGTTACGCTCACTTCTACATGAATTCTTTGAATTTTTCCATCACTTTCCTTCATTCCTATTAGGTCAACTTCTTTTTGACCCCTACATCTTAGATTGGGAATTGTGAAGTATCCTTTCACATATCTGAAATAACTTTCTACTACTTTCTCTGAAGCTTCCATGCAAATGAATCTTATGAACCTATTTATTCATTGGTTATTGACGCAACCGATGTGTCTGCTTATTTTTAATGATAGGAATATATCCGAGAACGCTTATGTTAATGGCTATTAGATTTTGGTCCTATTTTAAGAGGAAGGATTTATATGTCTCAAGAATATTGAACAGTCAGTGGCAGCTCGGATAGAATTGAAGTGGTTGAGGTTTTCCAGTTGGAAGGAAATAATAGAAAATGATGAAGGGAAATATGAATTCCCTTGCGTATATGTGGTTGCGGATTCAAATAATGTACCGCTTTACATCGGTGCCACCACTCAAAAACAAAGAGAGAAGGATGGAAAATTGTGGGCAGGAGGTATAAGAGCCCGTTATTACCATGACTGGACAGTTTTAGATGCATGTATGGAAGGGACAGGAAAGTCAGTTTACATAACAGAGGTGCCAAAGGACGTTGCATTCAAAATAGAGAAGCAGTTAATTTATGAGAATAAACCTAAATATAACACCAACCAAAAAACTGAACCTCCAAAGAAACAATTTGAACTGCATCACAGGGGTAAGTTCCCTAATTTTAGAAGTTAGTATTCAATAACCTAATAGGCTATTAAAGGACACACGATGAAACAAAAGATACTGGTGATGTTTAATGTTCTGTGTCCTTGTATTCGACCATTATTATATTTCAAAATGTAAACCGTGAGTATATAAGCAAACCTGAAAATACTCCTTGATACATGTACCATTTAGTTGATTGCAGGTCTAGTATTTTAGGTAATATTGTAAAAAACTAAACCGTATATAGAATGGGCTTGGCCGGATTTGAACCGGCGACCTTCGCTGTGTGAGAGCGATGTCATAACCGCTAGACCACAAGCCCCTTTTCAACCAGACGACATAGTTATTATCATTATAATTTTTCTTCGTTATCGTTAATAGATATACTTGATTGACTGGGGTAAATTATTATTATGCGATTACGCTCTGGTATTTGTCCCATAAAATAGTATGTGTGATTCATGATCACATATGACGACATGGGAATAAAATTCGCCCAACCATGGGCCTCGAGTTCAGCAGCTGGCCGAAATCCAGGCAGTGATCACTCGATCAGCGGTGGGCGAAAAATTCCCCAGGGGTCAGTAGAACTATGAAACGTGATTAGCTCTCGTTAAACTGGGGAAAATTAAATCATTAAAGGTGTCTGATGGAAGCAGGAACAAGTCAAATTAAGGTGCAAAGCGATGATCTTGAGTATGTTGTAGATTTTGTGAAATCAAAACTTGTTACATATGATGTGGTAGTTGACCCGATTTCAATAAAGTTTTATTATTTCAATAGCGACAATCTTGATCTTACCGAAGCTTTTGACGAGATAAGGAAGGAGCTTGTTCCAAAGAATTACGTACCTTTCCTGAACGAGAGTCAGGAGCACTTCCTAGAAGTTACAAGAAGGCCTGAAACTCACTTTCGTGGCGTGATTATAAACATCATATTGCTTATAGCAACACTTGCATCTACCATTTATGTCGGCACTCTGTGGGCCGAACCATTTTTCAGAGGTTTACAGTCAAGGATATTCTACGGTTTCGTATTTTTCTCCCTCCCCATTATGGCGATTCTTGGCATACATGAAACCGGACATTTTATCGTAGCGAGACTCCATAAGGTGAGAGCTTCTCTCCCTTTTTTTATACCCATACCATATGAAATCGGAACCTTTGGCGCTTTCATTTCGCTGAGAGATCCAATGCCTAACAGAAAGGTGATGACTGAGATAGGAATAGCAGGCCCCATATTTGGCTTTGTCACAGCTCTTCCACTGCTGTTCGTTGCTAACTACTTCTCCCATATCTACGCTCCAATTCCAGGAATTCCGTCTCCATATCCATTTGTGATAAATTACCCGTTGATCTATTCCCTTTTCCATCTTCATTACATATCGACAAGGCCTGTGTTTCCAATGGTACTTGCGGTGTGGGTAGGAATGTTTGCTACCGCCATGAACCTCATACCTGCAGGCCAGCTTGATGGTGGCCACGTTATAAGAGGCTTGTTGGGAAAGAAGGCGAATTACGTAGATTACATATTTGTTGGTTTTCTATTTATTGCGGGGTTTTATTATACGGGGTGGTGGATCATCGCGATTCTGGTAGTACTGATGGGACTCACACATCCTCCGGCGCTTGACGATTACTCAAACATAAAGTCCAGAGACATTGCCCTTGGTGTTATAGCGCTTCTAATGTTTGCAGTAACATTCACTATAATCCCTATTAGCGCACTTCCTTGAGCTCGCCTTGTGCTGAGTATGCAGAGAACACTTTATAACCGTGGTGTTCATAATCATTGCAGAAATGAGTACAGGATTCTACGATTATGTTGAATTTTTACGAAAGAACAGGGAGCAGATCAAAGGCGACCTGATGATACCAAAAGATTCCTGGAGAAGATCACTGTATTCCGAGATCTTCGACAAGTATTTCTTCCCTATGCCAAATTATTCCGAACCACATGGCATGATCTCAGCAACGGATAGCTCTGAAATCATAAGAGAGTTATACAATGGAAAAAAACTGATGCTTTTCCGCTCCCTTACAAGCATCCAGAACAAAAACTACGAAAGTTTTCTGACAAAGTTGCAGGTTGTCGCCCGTGAGGATGTGCAGAGATACACCATAATGAGCATGGAGCACTCCGAACACCTGAGCATACTGAAAATGCTTGAAAACGAGAGTCCGGATTATATTTTGGTGGATGGTTCATTAAGCGGAAGAATATTTTCGGAAGAGATTGCCATAGATGCTGATGATTTTAAGGAGTTTAGGAATGAATATTTCACGTCGCTCTTAACGATGGTCGATCTTGCTGTTAGAAAAAATATACCCCTGATATTTATAGCAAAGAGTTCTGACAGTTCCATATTCAGGAATTTCCTTCTGTCCCAGGTGCAGGCGGAAGGTAAAAAAATCGATCTTGAGAGGAAGAGCCGCAGCACTGACCATTTCATAATAAAGTCCATGGCCACTTATCCCGGATATTCATTTCCAGTATCCCACACTATGAAGCTTGCCACTGGCGATCGACAGATGGAGATCCCTATAATTACGACACACATACTGCCGGATACAAGGGATTTACCATTTAAGGTGGAGATCGTTGCATCAAAAAACGACGGAAATGAAGATCTAAGGGAGGATATACGCAGCCTGCTATTCTGGGGATATGGCGGGCTTAAGGTACACAATATCTGGCTCTCAAGGGTCGATGATCTAGTAAAATTCAGGAGCGAAGAAACGGAGAATGTTTTTATGCGTGCATTTGAAAAGGAGATAGGCATAAGCCTCTATGAAACCAGGGGGGAGAGACGTGCAAGAATCAGAATATAAGCTGGGCTACGTCGTTGGCATTAACACTTCGGACTCCTTCAGGTTCGTGATTCCAGAGGACTTGAACGTGAGAAAATGGGAATACGTATACATCGACCTTAAGGACCGCAAGATCCTGGGAAGGATCGAGGGGATACAGTCGAAGAGCGACCTGCTGAATGAAGGACTTGACTACGAAAGTGTTTCGAAGTATGTTTCCACACACCTTGAGTACTCAACAAGCGTGTGTATTGCGAAAACTTTAGGACTAGTGGATGGAGACAATATAGAACTCTCTAGGGAACTCGTAAAGCCCGGAACGCCTGTCTACCGTGCTCCCTCCGATCTGCTTGAGAGGGTATTCCGAACATCGGATGAAGAAGCCCTGGATATCGGCTATCTTGCTGACAGGCCGGATGTCAGAGTATCGGTGAATATAAACGGTATGAGAAGGCACGTCGCAATAATTGCACAGACCGGGGCAGGAAAGAGCCACACAGCAGGCGTGATCATGGAGGAACTTCTCAAGAAGGGTGCATCTATAGTCGTTCTAGATCCACATGCAGATTATGTCCTAATGAGGAGGGACCGCTCTGGGAAACACTACCAGAACGATATAAAGGTATTCAGAACTCCTCTTAGCACCGGGAGGTACGACACGATCCAGAACGGTGTTGTGGATCAGTTCACCCTGAAATTCTCGGATCTTGACGCAGATGATCTGTCCCAGATCATGGGCATAAAGGAATCATGGGTCTCACTGAGAAAAGCAGTTGAGAACGCACTTTCAAAAATGCATGGTAGGAAGGATTTCCAGGAGTTCATGAACACGGTGGAAAACCTTGATCCAGAGGATTATAAGAAGCTGGCTGGAAGACTGAGATTTCTGTCCAAGGTAAAATCCATATTTTCAGAAAGAACGACCGACATGACCGATTATCTTTCACCCGGACTTATGTCCGTTCTCGATCTCTCTGGCCTCGACCAGTTCCTGGCGAACTACTTCTCCCTCAGGGTACTTACAGCCATGATGGAAGCGAAAATGTCAGGCCAGTACAAATACCCTATATTCGTCTTCATAGAGGAGGCACATAATTTCATACCTCCAAAGTCTCAGACGGAGATAGCACAGATCATTAGAAAAATCGCATCGGAGGGCAGGAAATTCGGTCTGTTTCTTGTGATAATAACGCAGAGACCCGGAAAGATTGATCAGGATATCCTCAGCCAGTGCAATTCCGAAATAATACTAAGAGTAACAAACCCTCTGGATCAAAATGCAATAATAGAGAGCGGTGAGAGCATAAGCGAATCGATTCTGCAGGATCTGCCATCACTGAATATAGGTGAAGCGATATTAGTTGGACAGTTTGTTAAGATGCCTGTGAACGTGAGGATAAGGCAGAGGGAGAGCATGGAAGGTGGAGGCGATGTGAACCTCGTTCCACTCCTTAAAGAAGCCCTGGAAGAGCGTGAAAAGAAGAAATCTGCACAGGAAGACCTCAAGCGCGTCTCAAGAATACTTGGTGATTAGGATGCTCAAGTTCATGCATGTTTCTGATACGCACCTTGGAAGCAGGCAGTACATGATCGATGAGAGGGAACAGGACTTCTACGATGCTTTCCGTGAAGCAATGGATATAGCTCTTCGTGAAAATGTTGATTTCATCATTCATACGGGGGATCTTTTTGATACCTGGAGCCCTAGCAACAGGGCGCTTACTGAGTTCAAAGACAGTATACTTCCGATCATGGAACGCAAGATCCCTTTTTTCCTGATCCTCGGTGACCACGACCGCCCGAAGAGAAAGGATTATCCAGCTGCGCGCATATTTGACTTCGCTGGAATCAAGCTTCTGGGAATGGATAGCCTGGAGCACCACGTTGTAGAGATCAACGATGAACAAGTCCTGATTGCCGGCATATCTAACCTCAAGGGTATGAGAAAACCTGAACTACTCGAGGCTTATCAGCAGGCCGACAAACTGGCTTTAGGTTATAAGAACTCAATTCTGATGTCACACCAGGCTATAGAGGGCTTTCTTTATGATGAGGCCTGTGAGGCCAGGTACGAGGAACTGCCGCAGCACTTCAGCTACCTCGCCTTTGGCCACGTTCACGACTGGGCATTAAGGGACAGCACCTACCCCGTTTTTTCATATGCTGGATCGACAGAGATGAAATCCACAAACGAGATCTCTGGCTTCCTCAAGAACGGGAAATCCATAAATATAGTGACGATGGACGATGGAAACGTAAAGGTTGAGAGAAGGATCCTGAAGAGCGTGAGATTCCAGTACAGGATAGATTCTGATTTCTCCAATTATGCCAGTGACATTGATACCATGATCAACAAATATTCGATGAACTTTGAAACAAAGAAACCTGTAGTCTCGGTGAGGATAACAGGAGAGGGAAGCAGGGAATCAGTCAAGGAGAAACTCGCAACCTACGATAACATAATTTTCAGGAATCCAGAATTTCACAGCATAGAGCGTACAGTTGAGATAAAACCTGGCATGGAAAAGATAAGCGATTACATCAACTCCTATTTTTCAGACAGTCCTGAAACTGCGAAACTTGCAGTGGATTTCTATGCAAACATGGGCGGAAGGGATGCAAATACCAAGGAAGATGGAATAAAATGGCTCAAGAGAACCCTTGGAGTGGAGGACGATGATAATCAATAGGCTGAAGCTGCATAATTTCCTGTCCCACAACGACACCGAAATATCTCTGGAGAAAGGCGTAAACATAATCATAGGAAAGAATGGAGCCGGGAAGAGCAGCATAATAGACGGAATGAAATTCGCTTTCCTTGGCGAACGTCGGGGATCTAAAATAGAGGATCTTGTAAAGAGGGGAAAAACAGACTGTTCTGTCTCTCTGGATTTTACTATAGGAAATCACAATTATCTCATAACAAGGCAGATGAGCATAGGAAAAAACGGCAATGTTAAGGATAGGGACGCCGTTCTTGTTCGGGACGGAATAGAGATCGCACGGCATGTTTCCGGTGTAGACAAAGCCATAGAAGATCCTAATTACGTGGGAATAAATAAAGAAGTATTCCTTAATTCAGTATTTGTTGAACAGGGAGAAATAGACGCTCTGGTGTCAAGTGCGAAATCTGAGCGCGAAAAGATATTCGGAAAAATTGTTGGTCTTGACGTACTCACAGAATATGCAGACGAACTTAAAACGCTAAAGAAGGACCTTGACTTGAAAAGGAGTTTGCTCCTTGGAATACCGGATGAGTTGAAATTAACCAAGGATCAAAGGAACGATATCGATCAGTCCGTACAGGACACTTTAGCCGAACTGGCCACCGCGACACAAAAGGCGTCAGATATTAAGGCGCAGCTCGATATTACAAAAGAGAAAAGGGACGGACTTCTCGGCAAGCTGAATAAAATTAAAGCGGATTCAGACACCCTGGAGCAGAAAAAGAACAAAAGATTAGAGCTCGAGAAAAGAATCAAGGAAGATTTACAGAAAACAGAGGAATTCTCTTCCAGAGCTGATAGCCTCGAGAAGAACATCGATCGCGCCCTTCTGCAGAAGAAAGATAGAGTAAATGAATACTTAAGCAAGAAGGATAAGATCAGCGACAAAAGGGAACGCCTGAAGAAAAATGAAGAGCAGATTAACTCATACAATGAAATGAAGTCCGAACTTCAACAACTCGAAAAACCGCATGAAAGATACCTGATTCTCAAAAAAGAGATGGATTCCATTGAAGCGGAATTGGACGAACTGAAAGATGCGTATGAAAATTACAGGAGGAAACTGGAACTCGCATCGAGTGAGAAAGAAGAGATAGATAAGATAGAAAAACGGATTTCTAGCGAGAAAGTTGAGATTCAGGCAGTACTGGGTGTAGAGATAGATAGCCGTGAAAAGCTTGAGGATATAGTAAATCAGAAGAGAGAGCTTTTCCAGGAGAACCAGAAACAAAAATCGGTCCTAGATTCCGAAATAAGAGGCCTTGAAGATCAGGTAAAAATAATTAAAGAGAAAATCGGGACAATATCAGGCATCACTACATGCCCCCTATGCCAGCAACCAATAACCGACGAACATAGGGCTGTGATCCTGGAAGGCTATAATAATGAAATCTCTAAAATAGATGGCGAGATCGGGGATAACAATAATCTGGTAAAAAAAATTAATAATGAACTGAAAGAACTTAACAAAATTAACGATTTCCTCAACAGCAGGAAGATTAACGATTTTTACAGAGATACAGAGAACCTGAAGTCTCACAGAGAAAAATACGAGAAATTAAATGACGATACCAAGAAACTTGAATTCGAATATTTGAGTTATACAGAAAAGCAGAAACAGAAGGATCTGAAGAAAGAAGAGCTCAAAAATTTGGAAATGAGCTACCAGAAATATGAATCCCTGAAGATTAGCCTATCTCATATGGATATAGGAAAAATCCAGGAAGAAACTGGTGCCTTAGTATCAAACATTGAGGAGATTGAAAAGGATCTCATGACAATAGAGCTGGAGCTGGGTTTTATCCCGGGTCGTTTTACGTTAGAAACAATTCAAAAAATGGAGGGACTTGATAAAAAGATCCAGGGCATAAAGACAGACGTTACATCCGTGAGAGCTCGGGTAGAAGCAGATAGTGCGTCATTATCAGATCTGAACAAGGAGATCGAGGAACTTTATAAGTCGGTCGCATCTTACCCCAGTATCCAAACCGAGTTCAAGAACACGGACAAGATGTTAGTAGATTCACAAAAAAACCATGAGGATGCCTTAGGAAATATTTCAAAATTAGAGACAAGAAAAGAGGTTTATGAAAAACAGATCGAAGAACTTGATGTGAAAATATCTGATCTGAAAATTAAACAGGAAAAACTTGAGAGATTGGCCGATGCAATTACAGAGATGGAAAAACTCAGGCAGTGCTTTGATCGTGACGGCATACAGAAAGCAATAAGGAAGGATTCTGCGGAATTTCTAACCTTAAAAGTAATGGATTACGCAGATTCTTTCAATCTTAATTTTGATGACGTTAAAGTCAGCGAGGACATGAACATAGAGATATCCCAGAATGGCCAGACAGAAAGCGTAGATATGCTGAGTGGCGGAGAAAAAACAGCACTCTCGATTGCCCTGAGACTAGCACTTGCAAAATACGTTATGGAAAACATAAAAACAATGATCATGGATGAACCAACCACTTACCTGGATCAGGATCGAAGGAGCAACTTGAAGGATATAATACAGTACACGTTTAGCAGCGAGGATACTCCTGTTCCACAGATGATCATAGTTACACATCACACCGATCTTTACACGGCTGCAGATAACGTATTCGAGGTTGTGAAGCAGAATGGAAACTCAATGGTATCATCGGTAATATGAGCGGAATTTTTTCCGCATCTCACAACAAAATTTGCACCTGGATTCATGAAAAGGTAACTACAAAAAGGTTTTATAACGTCAGGAAAATTTGTAGAAAACATTTATTATTCGATTATCCTACTGAATAGAAAGGTGAATTAAATGCAACAAGCCCAAATGGCGTATGATAGAGCTATAACTGTATTTTCCCCTGATGGCAGGTTATTTCAGGTAGAGTATGCAAGGGAAGCTGTTAAGAAAGGTTCGACTGCCTTAGGAATAAAATTTGGAGATGGCGTGGCACTGATATCTGATAAGAAATTCAAGAGTAAACTGGTTGAGCAGAATTCGATGGAAAAGATCCAGCTCATAGATGATAATGTTGCAACCGTTACATCTGGCCTTGTTGCTGATGCGAGAGTTCTTGTTGATTTTGCAAGGGTTGCGGCACAGCAGGAGAAGATCACATATGGGTCTCTCGTGAACCTTGAGAACCTTGTCAAGAGAGTTGCCGATCAGATGCAGCAATACACACAGTACGGAGGCGTAAGACCGTATGGTGTATCCATGATTTTCGCCGGTATAGACAGTATTGCACCAAAACTTTTTGACTGCGATCCCGCGGGAACTATCAATGAGTACAGGGCAGTGATCATAGGCGCGCTTAAGGATCAGGTTACAGCATTCCTTGAGAAAGAATACAAGGAAGGGATGTCAGAAAGCGAAGCTGTTTTGCTGGGCATAAGGGCACTTAAATCTGTAAGTGAAGAAGGATCAGAGATAAGGAGTCCCGAGGTCGCGACGATAGTTAAAGGGAAGAAATTCCACATCTATTCAAAGGAAGAAGTTGATAAGGTCTTCAAGGAAGCATAAAGATTCGAGAGCTTCTCGACAATACCAATTTTTTTTAGATATATTGCTTACATCAACATTCCTATGCAGCAGTTCATACGGAAGAAGTGTGGTAACAAATTACGTTTATGTAAGAAATTCAAGTAAAGTTGTTTCTGCTTTAATCAAATGCAATTCTCAAAAATATTTCCTTATCCCCCTTTCACCCAGTTCTCTATATAGGCTCGGACTACATCAAAATCAGGTAGCTCGCCCAGAACTGTTTGCCTTAATTCCTTTTTATACGTTTTTTGAGCTTGGCCTAATCTATTGAGAAATTCAGCAGGGTCAAATTTTTTATTGTAATAGTCGAGCTTTCTGTTGATTAATTCCTGATCGAACAGAATGTTCTTTAGACGAATGAGATAAAATAAATCGTATACGTCTCTGTCCTTGTTTCGTGTAAGAATTGCCCTGACTTTTTCTGCTCCTACTTCATCAAGGTTCATTCCGGTGATTGTTCGAACAGGAATATCATATTGGGGAAGATTTATACTCAATGGTATACCTGGAAGAATGACCTTTTCCCTCATGCTGATCTCAACGTACACTATGCATCTATCCTTTTCATTCGTGTGCAGGGGACCATCGATCATGAATCTTGCTGATACATTGAAATTATTCTCATTTATGATCTTTAACTTGTTTTCATAACCGTATAGTCTCAAGGATCTTGAAACAAATTCAGGCAATTCTCTTTTGAATAGGCCTTTTGCGGTGAAATCTAAATCCTCAGAAAATCTGTTAAGCCCGTGAAAAAACCATAGATATGTTCCCCCTTTAAACACGAGAGGATAGTCCGAAATGGTTGTGAGGATTAAACTCTGCAGATAATGCTTTTCCTGCTGCCATGGCCTCAAGTGTGATAGTTGGGAAATTTCCATTATCTTCTTTGAATCAATCATCTGACCACCTCGAGCAGCTTTAATTTTCCTTTGCCCTTAAATTTGTCCAAATAAGGTCTGAATTCTTTCATTCTTTTACTCCCTACATACGAATCAAGATCCCCTGCTGAGAAATAGTTGAGATAATACCCATCAAGGAGAGCTTTTTCCACAGTTGCGACAAAGCAGTAACTTCCCCCTACTAAGTGACGTTCGTAACCGAACATAAGTCCTGGAGGAATCTTATGATATTCTAAACCAAGGTCTTCGAACGTCATAGAATTGACAGGAGTTACGGACTGAACCCTACGTGGAACCTGCTGCGATGCATTGTAAAACAATAAGGCAGAGGATAAGGATATGTAAGATGGTTCAATTAGCTGAGATGCATTCACAAAGTCGTTATCTATGAAAGAAATTTTTCCTCTTACCAAATGTTTAGCAAGACCACTTTTCCAGAGCCTTGTCATATAAACGGACGCGGTAGTGTATTCTTTGCCAATCAGATTAGACAACTGAGGTGTTGTATAAACTGCCCTTTTCGATTCTAGCGCCATTTCCCGGATTCTGTAAAGTGTAAGTTCTTTCATTATTATCCGTCCAGTTTTACAATATTGTTAATAGTGAATGACAATATAAGACTTATAGATCTATTGCAACAAGTATATGCCCTATATTTTTAAATTTTTTAACTCATCGAAATGCCGCTTGATTCTTCAGTGATGGCCACGCTATTACTTTTTGTAAACGAATCATTAAGAATAGATGAATAAATTACACATTCCATAAACTTTGCAAATCAAACTCTAATTCCTGAGTCTGGAACATGACGCTTTGTTCTCATTCATCTTCGCTTTTTAATTTTCCTAAACTTGATTCCACCTATTTTTTTCAGAATTAATATATACGCAAATTTTTTCTCTTATAGAAAAATAACGGATCGTATGGTCAGGTTGGAAGATGCGATAATTGCTAGACTGGAATCACACGGTCATAAGTTCGAGATATTCGTCGATCCGGATGCTACAGATCGCATCAAGGAAGGAAAGATAGACGCGGACCAGGACCTCGCAATAGACGAAGTTTACAAAGACGCTCGTAAAGGAGAAAAGGCAGGAGAAGAAGCGATAAAAGAAGTCTTTAAAACCGCAGACATCAAGGAAATTGCAACCGAGATTGTCAGAAAGGGACAAATTGAACTCACTACAGACCAGAGAAGAGAACTGCTTGAACGCCGAAAGAAACAGATTATAGAACTAATCGTACGTGAATCCATAAACCCGCAGACAAATACACCACACCCTGCGGTAAGGATTGCACAGGCTATGGAAGAGGCAAAAGTTCATGTCGACCCTTTCAAGAGCGCAGGGGATCAACTTCAGACCATATT
Source organism: Thermoplasmatales archaeon (assembly GCA_026127925.1). NCBI lineage: Archaea > Methanobacteriati > Thermoplasmatota > Thermoplasmata > Thermoplasmatales > Thermoplasmatales archaeon. The sequence continues at coordinate 69,539 of JAJSLM010000006.1, read as the reverse complement.
AAAGGCAATAAAGCCAATACTGCCCATTAGAATGGATAAGACGAAACTTGCAGTGAAACTAACGGGAGATGCCTATGGAAAGGTTTATGGCGATATTCTGAGAACGGGTTATCTGATCAAGGAAGAATGGGGTAAAGATGGCTCATGGATGGGCCTTCTGGAGGTACCTGCTGGAATTGTTGGAGACATAATGAGTCAGCTTTCAAGGAAGTCCAGGGAGAACGTGGAAATACGGATCGTAAAACCGCGTTAGCCACTCCAACCCTAGATTAATAAATACGTTAATTTTCATAGAAGTATCTTTTATCAAGAGAAATTTATGTAAATCCATAATGTATATTCCTATCAGCGAAATTTGTTACCAGTCGATTCTGTAAGAGAGGACCAGTGTCTTTTCACAGAACCATAAAGTGACTATGGATGGGACAAACAGCAATATGAGTATACTATTCCACAAGGAGGGGGGCGCAGCAATATTGTGACGGTTAATGTAATTTCACAAAACGGAGAAACACTCATACGCTTCCAGAATGTGAACAATCATAGATACTGAAATATCGTCTTCGAGAGATAAGACATGGAAAGGAAAATGATAGTCATTCTCGTCGATAAGGATTACATTCTGGATAGTCCATACAGCAACGAGTTGATGTTAGGTTATTTCTCAAACTGCAACAAAAGTTGAAACAGCGGTTTATAATTGGCGTAGTTTAAACGAAAATTATATATATATATGACATGAACCATTTGGTGAGCAACATAATGAAAACACAAAAGAGTAAAAAGAAGTGGCATTTGCTCGTAACAACACTTTCAGTATTGTTTGGGCTTTTGCTTATATTGGTGATTTCAGGTGTGACCCACGCAGACTCTTATGGCAACCATGCGTACAGCCAGGTTTATGCCACAGACATATTCGGAATCCACATGGCATGGGTTAACAATAACTGGCAGTATTTTGCTACCTATAACAATGGAGATTTTCAGCTGAACACGAATACAAAATTAGTTACAAATAGCGGTGGAGTTTGGCCTGACGGTGGATCTATCACGGGTACATCTAGTCATGAAAGCTCAACGGATCTTTCTAGTAGTGTCGACTACAGTTTAAACAGTGCCGTTGGCCAACATTTGACAGGTACTTTGGTAAATCAAATGGAATATGTGGGTAATGGACAGTACGTGAATTACGTGTACATTTACGGCACCGGCTACTATCAATCAGGTGTTGGTGGCATACCAATTGATTTTGACGTAACTTTTGACGCATAGATATAATAATATATATTATTTTTCTCATTTGGTGGATATGAATGAAAAAGTTGACAGTAGTTATACTCGCACTTGTGATCATAGGAGTCGCTGTTAATTTCATCCCTGCATCAACATATACTTTTGGTACATACATACATAAAGAATACAAGGATAGTTTTTCTTCGGGGATCTCACTGGAGTACTACGGTATTTTTGGTACGGTTGTGAAAAAGAACTATACAATGTACGATTTAGGGGTAACAGTAAATATAACGAAAATGAAAACTGAATATTACCACGTTGACTCGAAACTCTATAAAGTGTATCCTTCACCAACAGGCACGGGATTTAATGCTAAATTGCTTCCTGCTCCACCATTTTATGGTTCATCTGTTGTAGAGATTTCCAACTATTCTGGAAACTTTACAAGAAGCGAATACAGTCTTATTAATATGCTGTTTCCGAACGGAAACACGGTCAGTGATCGCATATTAAATTTTACTATATCACATTCCGCTGAAAACATGAACCCAAGTGGCTACCTTGGATTTCCAGATTATTATTTTAACGAACCTAATTTTACAAACATAGAGGTTAGTTACGTACACTTCGGTTCTCAACTCGCAATGTCCGCGTTTCTAACCCAAGCATCAAATAACACGATAAACTTACTCACATATATATTTCCAAGCTTCACTTTCAACATGAGCGCTATACATGTAGCTGGCCTAACGATTATGAACCTTGGTACAGGAAACGGTGTTCCCGCCCAAGACTGGTTTGGGTGGATATATTATGGTTTTGGCTTTGCGTTCCCTTTGAACATAATATTATTGCTTTCTTCTGCAATTCTGGCTGTATACGTCTATAGGAAGGCGAACTGAATTCAATGTTCTTATTAAAGGCCAAAAACTTGACAAAGAAGTTTGGCGAGCAAAAAAAAGCCTTGGATACTTTAAATCTTGAGGTAGAAACAAACCGATTATGTTTTTTAGGACAAAATGGAAGTGGCAAAACAACAGTTCTTTCTATAATAGCAGGTATCTTGACTCCCTCAACAGGTTCTCTGGAGATCAACGGAATCGAACCGTATAAAAACAGAGCCGAAGCACTTAAAAGTTCAACATTTCTCTTTGAAAAGCCTAAACTATCCTACAGGATGAAAGTAAAAGAATTTATTAACTTTGCTCGCCGTTCCCCTGATTTGGGGCCTGATTTTGAGCCCATGCTTAAACAATTAGATCTTGAAGAATTTTATGACGAAAGGCTATTTAAGCTCTCGTCAGGTCAAGAGCAACTCATGACTCTATTAAGTGCCTTCTCACGGAATACTTCAAGAATAATAGCTGATGAAGCGTTCACTCACATTGACATTTCTAGGACAGGAAATGTAATGAACGACATGTACCGTATGAATAGAGATTTGATTTTTTCAACTCATGTCCCTGAAGAAGCCGAAACTCTAGCCGACTACATAGTGATTCTTAACAATGGACGAGCAGTCTGGAACGGAACAATAAGTGACCTATTTTCATCAGACATTTTTGAAGTGTACATGACCAGAAGCGCACAGATTAAAATGGAATGCTTGTTCAGGTATGGTGATATTTGTCTTGTTAAATCGGACATAAAAAAACTTGCGAAGCTGTTAGAGAGTGGCGTAATAATAGGTTTCAGAAAATCCGGAGTGCGCAGAATATATGGCCAATTTGACAATGACCGTTAAGTGGTATCTAAAAGGGGTATTCCCTCTGCCAATATATGTTCCTATATTGTCTATGATCATTCTTACACAATTATACACTATTGAATATCTGAAGAGCCTTGTGGAATTTTCATTGCTGACTCAGATGTTGCTGATTCCATTTATTATTTTAATTGTCGGATCACACTTTACTCGTAATAAACTTATGACCGTTTTCGAACTTTCCTTCCTTGGAAGTTGGAAACGAATAGCAATTTCAAAACTTATAGTATTTGCACTGGGCCTTTTACCATTCATAGTAACAGAGGTATCCATATTATTGATCACAAAAAACACGTTTCTCGTTATCCCAATTTTAATTTCTCTTTTGGTATATGCGTCGATTTCCATTTTATCCTCTCTATCGCCTTCTCAGTTGAATGCATTTATGATCAGTATAGTGTTTATTCTTTTGATCCCTATTGCTGCAGTAGAATTGATTGAAAATTATGTAAGCCTTGGCATAACCTCGGGATTGCCCATGGGGATGATACTTTATTTCTTAACCCCGTTAACTAGCTTCGAATATTATAAGAAGGGGATTATTAACGTGGATCCTTCTCTTGGCCTTGCCACTGCCTCTTTCCTAGCAATAATAATGGTCATTTCTTACATCTACTTATTTCAGCATCAAGAATTTAAGCCATAGATTTATATCAAAATCAACTAAAGATTCTCCTACAGAAACATTTGGATTAGAATTAAGCAAATAGTCCTCTACTGCTTATAACCATCAAGTCAACCCAAGTCTTTTCACTCCTTAATATCTTCATTGGATCGGCCCGTTTCTAATATTACGATAGGGCAATTATATTACACTAGCTTGGATCATGTAAATTACCAATGGTAATAAATTAGCACAAAAAATTAAAACAGCATGACTTAATCGGACCTTAGAGTGACAAATAAATTGCAGGAAGTAAATGTAGGAAACCAGGGGATTCGGGAAGCAAATCTTAACGTCTCACTCGATCTAATAAAAATTGCGTACGAATTCTACAGAAGAGGATGGCTTTTTGGCACAAGCGGGAATCTGAGTGCACTGATCTCGAGATCTCCATTTGTTCTTTCCATTACGGGAAGCGGCCTTGACAAAAGCATGTTGAACTTGCGAGACATAGTTTACGTTGATGATCTTGGAAGAATCCTCTCCGGGGAGAGAAAACCATCAAGTGAAACATTGCTTCATGTTGCTGCGATCAAACAGAGGAACTGTAGCGCCGTGTTCCACACTCACTCTATTTGGGGAACAATTCTCTCAAAGAAATACCTCAAGGATGGGGGATTTCAGATGGAGGGATATGAAATGCTCAAAGGACTTGAAAACGTAGTATCTCACGATCATTCCGAATGGATCCCGGTTTTAGAAAATTCGCAGGACATGCTCTCCCTTTCCGCTAAGGTCAACGATTTACTCAAAAATGATAAAAACCTACATTGTTTCCTTCTTTCCGGCCATGGCCTGTATGTATGAGGGAATAATGTTGAGGCTGCAAAGAGGCATACTGAAGTCTTAGAGTTCCTGTTGGAGGTCCATGGAAGGCTTGTTAATTCCGGAATGTAATTTAAGAGAAAAAGGTGATGATTCAATGGTAGTTATAAGCGTTCCTGACAAAGGTATAAAGATTGAAAGCAGTGGAGAGGCAAAAGTTTTTCTGGAAAATATAGGGATACATTACGAAAGGTGGGATACTGGCAAATTAAGCAGTGATGAAACCGATCCAGAAAAGATTCTTGAAGCATACGATGAAGATGTGCGGAGACTCAAGAGAATAGGTGGCTACACAACGGCAGACGTAATTGATATGAAACCAGATACCCCTGATCTTGATTCTATGCTTCAAAAGTTCAGGAAGGAACATACGCACAGCGAAGACGAAGTGAGGTACGCAATAGAGGGCAGAGGTATATTCTATATCCATACTGAAACGGATGAAGTTGTTTCAGTAGAGGTTGAGACAGGCGATCTTATCCGCATACCCAGGGGAACGAGACACTGGTTTGATCTATGCAACGAAAAAAGGATCAAGGCTATAAGGCTGTTTCAGGACCCAGCTGGCTGGACTCCTTATTACACGGGAAGTGGAAAGGAGCAATCATATGAGCCCGTATGTTTTGGGCCTTCGTATATACCTACAACAAAGCGAAGATGATCTTAATGGGTCTGGTGGATATTGGCATTAACTCTGTGATACTGGACATTGAAGGAACTACTACCCCAATTGAATTTGTTCACTCCACACTTTTTGATTACGTCAAGGAAAACGTCGCAACGTTTTTGCACAGTAATTACCGTAGGCCTGAGATTGCTGGTTGTATTGAAAGACTTAGAATACTCCCAGATCTACCTTTAGAATTTGTTCCAGCAGATAAGTATGCTACAGAAAATTTTCTCAATCGTGTATCGTCTGCAATAAGATACCTGGTGGAAAAGGACAGTAAGACAGCTCCATTGAAAGAGATAGAGGGATTCATCTGGGAAGAAGGGTACAGAAATGGATCCATAAGAGGCGAGGTATACGATGACGTACCTGAGGCATTTAAAAAATGGAGGGGTGGAAGCATAGGGATATACATATATTCATCAGGAAGCGCCCTGTCGCAAAGACTTCTTTTCAGCACAACTGTGTACGGAGACCTGGCGATGTACATAGATGGATTTTTCGATATGTCCGTTGGGAAGAAAACAGACCCTGAGAGTTATAGCAGAATTGCTAAAAAAATAGGAAAAAATAAGAAAAATTTGATCTTCATATCTGACTCTGAGAAGGAGATCAGGGCTGCCAGGGAATCTGGAATGAATGCCATTCTTATAAACAGAAATCCTACGTCGGATTCGAAAAATACCTCTGAGGGATTTATCAAAGATTTCAAGGACAGCCGCGTGATTCCGTAAGTGCCTGTGTTTGGATTCAACAGCTTCTACCGTGTCCGAATTAGATTCATAGGCCGATACTTCGACTCCAAGTCACCTCTTTTCAAGAACATCAGATGGAGTTAAATAAATAATAAATAGTCAGGTATCATATAAGACCGAAAAGAGAGTAAAAAATATCCAGTTGATCACTCCATCCAGACATATTTAAGGCGGGAGTTGTGTCCTGTCCGTTATGGATGCATTGGATTCTGAGTGCGCAATTGGCTTGATACTTGACAGGTGAACAAACAATGGACACAAAAAGAATAGTGGTTCCCGGAGACGTAATTGAGATAACTCAGGACAGACCAAGAAACGGGATCTATAAATGCAGTGAGAATAATTTCTGTTCCTCATATTTTGGTGTAGTCCAAACGGGAAATGGTTTCGTAGACGTAGTTCCATTTTATGGAAGATATGTGCCAAGAAGGGGCGACAAGGTTATTGGAAAAGTCATAGACATCGGACCTTCCATGTGGACGATAGATATCAATTCAGCATACCTTACGATGCTGCATTCAAATGACAGCCCATGGCGCATAAACAGTGGCGAACTGAAGAAATACCTTTCCATGGGGGACTACGTGTATGCAAAAGTTATGACAGTTAACGAGCTTAAGGAGAGCTGGATCACTCTGAGAGATGTCGGCTTGAGGAAATTAGAAGGTGGACACATTATATCCGTTCCTTCCCCAAAGGTCCCGAGGATCATAGGAAAGGGTGGAAATATGGTCAACATGATAAAAGATGCGACATCAACAAGAATCGTACTTGGACAAAACGGCCTAATTTGGATAGACGGAAGTCCTGAGAACATAATGAATGCAGTTTCTGCAATTAGGATGGTTGAAAGGGAAGCGCACACAAATGGATTGACAGATAGAGTTGGGAATTTTTTGAAAGGATTGAAAGGAGGAAATTAGATGGGTGGAGCAAAAACAGATCTAAAGTTAATAGACGAGAACGGCCTCAGGTTAGATGGCCGGTCTCCCAGCGAACTTAGACCTATAAAGATACAGACGGACGTATTAGAAAATGCTGATGGATCAGCGATGATTGAATGGGGAGGCAACAAGATTATTGCCTCCGTGTATGGACCAAGGGAAGCATATCCTAAGCACACGCAGAACATGGATATGGCAGTAGTTAAAGCGAGATACAACATGGCAGCTTTCTCAGTCGACGAAAGAAAGAGGCCTGGACCTGACAGGAGATCAATAGAGATCTCAAAGGTTGTATCTGAAGCTCTGCAGACTGCAATTCTTGCTGAGCAGTTCCCGAGAACCCAGATCGATGTTTTTATCGAGGTTCTCCAGGCAGATGCAGGGACAAGGATAGCAGGCCTTACAGCATCGGCCGTAGCCCTGGCTGCCGCTGGCATTCCTATGAGGGATATGGTCGCGGGATGTACAGCCGGGAAGGTGGCAGGACAGATAGTACTGGATCTTGGCAAGGAGGAGGATAACTTCGGTGAAGCGGATCTCCCGATAGCGCAGCTGGTGAAATCCGGGAAGATAGTGCTGATGCAGATGGATGGAGACTTGACGATTGAAGAATTCAACAAGGCAACCGAAATGATAGACGATGCCATAAAAAGGATCAGCGAGATCCAGAGGGAAGCCCTTGCAGGGAAATACAGAGATATAGCACTTGAGGAAGGTGGTGAATAATGCCGAAAGATGAAGCAGGGGTATTATCTGAGATCAAGAAAAGTTACATAATCAATAGATTGAAAGAGGGAAAGAGAGGAGATGGGAGATCACCTCTTGATTTCAGGGAAATAAAGATCTTTCCTGGTTACGTACCAAGGGCTTCTGGTTCTGCCAGAGTTGAACTCGGAAAGACAAAAGTTGTCGCCGGTGTCAAAATAGAATCTGGAGAGCCTTTTCCCGACACCCCGGACAGTGGTGTTTTGACTACGAATGTAGAGTTACTTCCTATGGCGTTCCCAACGTTTGAATCTGGACCTCCAGGTGAGGGTACAATTGAACTTGCCCGTGTCGTAGATCGTGGAATCAGAGAGAGTAAAATGATAGACATGGATAGCCTCGTCATAACTCCCGGAGAAAAAGTGTGGATCGTATTTGTTGATATTGATGTGCTGGACTTTGACGGGAACCTCATCGATGCGTGCACACTTGCAGCTGTATCCGCCCTGAGGAATGCTGTTATTCCTGGTTCGAAAGAGGGTGGGAAAGATACAAAGCTTGTTCTGAAGCATATTCCGATATCGGTTACCATGTCAAAAATAGGTGATGTCCTGGTATGTGATCCCGATACAGAGGAAGAGCAGATGGGTTCTACAAGGATTACTGTGACAACAACGGAAGATGGGCATATCAGGGCCATGCAGAAAGGCGAGGTAGGTTATCTCACGATGGATGAGGTCAAAACAGCCATTAACAATTCTCTTCAGGTCGGTAAAACCCTGAGAGAGAAATTTTTCTCGGAAGAACCAGCATAAGGGGCTGGTCCAAAAAAAATTTTTTTGACAGAATTTCTAACGCGTTTCGGAAATTGAAATGTTTTGAAGTCGGATGTTCCTGGCATCCGAAAGTGATGAGAATTTTCTGACGTTAAATCTAGTTCATAAAATATCTTGAATTATCCATCGCCACTATTACTTCCTGATCCGTAACTTGCGGAAAATTTTGGTAAAACTCACCAACAGAATACATTTCTTTGGGCAAATCCACCGAGACAAGGTTATCGACCATTGATCTCAGGCGCCCTGCGGTACTTTCCTCTACAACAGGTGTTGCTATTATGATTCTTTCCTGCCCACGATTCTTCAGGAGGTTCACTGCAGCTATAACCGTTGCACCTGTAGCAATCCCATCATCGACCACAATTGATACTGCATCGCGGTTTAGAATCATTGGTCTTCCTTGACGGTATATATTTCCGAGTTCATCAGCCTCATGATGCTTTCTGTTGATGATGCTATCCAACTGAGCTTTGTCGATGTGAAATTGTCTTATAATATATTCATTCAGGAACAGTTCCTTTGGATTGCCTTCGGTTACTGCTCCCAGAGCCAATTCCTCATCACCAGGTGCTCCTATTTTTTTTACAGCTATGATCTCCAAAGGACATTTCATTCTCATTGCTATCTCGAAACCAACTGGAACACCCCCTCTTGGAATTGCGTAAATAACACACGGAGCATGAACAGTTTTTGAGAGGATATTGACAAGTTTAATCCCAGCTTCCTTTCTGTCTTTGAACAAACTATGTCACTATAACCACAATTGCTTCGCACTAGGTTATGATTTCCGTTAACCATGTTAACATCCACCTTTGGAAGTTATCATCTGTCTGATGCTTAAACTTCTTGGGTATAACCCGATATCCTCTATCCCGTTCGCGAAAGCTTCAGGGATTGCCTTCTTTATTATGTTGTATGATGCATTGAGATCCGCATGGATGAGAGTTCCGTTAGCCGATCTGAATGTGCCTCTCCTTATTCTATTTCCCATGTATGTGTCATGATGTTCTATTGTTTCATTGTCAAGGAATGAACACCTGCTTGTGTGATCCTCTCTCTGTACAATTACATTAATTCCGATCTCTTCCCCTTTGTACTTAATCTGATGGATCAATGTATCGAAGGGGAGCTGAACGAAATTCTGGTTGTTCTTCGTTCCCATGTTAACCGATTGCTTCCATCCATCGTTGTGCCCTATGACTATTGTATCGATGTTCTTCGACTTTGCATAGTCTATTATTGATCTGGATACCTTGTGCATTACGTCTTTGATCTTGTTGTTCCGTTTCATGAAGAGCTCTCGTATCCTTTTTGTGTCCTTTCTTTCGTTTCCCTGTAGATCGTTTATGCTTCTGTATCTTGCAAGTTCTTTGTTGAAGTATTGATTTATTGACTTGATCAATCCCGCCCTTACAGCAATTCCCTGTTCGGGAATGTTGTTACCGATGGTTGCGAGGTTTCTCACACCGATATCAATACCCATAATCCTCTCTGCCTTTATTTCAGAAGTATCTGTTATCTCTTTCACATACACTATCTCGATATTATAACCGATCCCCAATGGTATTATTCTCACTTCTCTCAGATTCACATCTTTTAGTCTCGTCTTAACCTCCAGATTCATTATTTTTGGGAATCTCAATATACCATCGCGGATACTACACTGCTGATTGGTGAATACGAGAATGAATTCTCCATCCTTATGTTTGTATCTTGGTGGTTTTGGAACTCCCTTGAATAATTCCGGATGCTTCTTCCATGATCTCATGGCTTTGAAGAATGAATTCCATGACTGTTTTACCTTCTTTATTGTCCATTGTGCTGTCTGTGCTGGGAGCTTCTGGAAGTTGTTGTTTTCTTCTATCTCAGATGGCCTTGAGAATTGTCTTGCAAGTTCCTTCTAAGAAGACATCTTCTCCTTATTGAAGAACTGGTTTCTCAGAATGTAATTGACCTGATTATAGAGATTCTTCGATATATGGCACATTTCAGATACTGTGCCATTGTCTCGGATAAAGATCTGTTCAGTCCTCGTTACCTTCATATCCAACCTCAATTGAATTCTTTCTTCTCTTTGAATACATCTTCATGGAATAGCAGTGAAGCATACTTATGATGTCCTCAAAAATCTCTTCTGAATCTAATTTTATACTACCTACATCGGAAATAACAACAATCTCTGTACCGAATTTAGCAAAAAGATGCTTAAATAAATCAAAGCCAACTCTGCTTAATCTATCTTTATATGTTATTATTACCTTTTCTACTCTATAATTTATAATTTCATCGAGCAGTTCAAAGAGTCCTTTCCTCTTATTGAACGATATTCCTGACGCGACATCTGAATATATCGCATTGATAGTATAACCATTCATAAAGCACCATTGTTTTAACTGCTGTATCTGGTTCTCGAGATCATTCTTCTGCTTTGTTGTTGATACCCTTGCATAGATGATCGTCTTTCTTTTAATATCTTTATTCAATAATTTATAAACATCCTCATCATTGTAATCATAATGGCCATTAGGCATAACTGTAAATTTTATTTTGCCTGTTGATGCATATACATGAAGCGTTTTTCTGGAAATACGCAACAGGTTTAATACCTCATTTGCTTTCATAGTTAGTAACATAACACATCATCTGTATAAATAGTTATCTTAATTAGCTATCATAGACCTGTTTTGCATCAGCAAAATCACGCTAACAATTCATTATCGAATTCAGGAACATTTTATACGCGATTCTTAGATTTAATATATCCCTACCATTAACAGGCTCCATGGTGCTCGACCTCCGTCGAAATAGGGAGGAACGGAAAATCAATTGTTTTTAAATTCCATTAGAAAATATATCTATAGAAATCTTCTAACCGAATTAAAATGAACAACCGTCGTCCATAGGCATGTTTAAATCTTTGTAACAATTTCAGTATTTCCTGAATCTGAACGCAATCGTTTAGATCGATGGTGGCTTACATGTCTAAAAGAACTATTAAGGTAGGGGCTTCTGGCCGTTTTGGTCCTCGCTACGGAGTAACGATAAGAAAAGCGTGGAATGAGATCGAAAAGCAGAAAATCGCTGCTTATACGTGTCCATCGTGTAAGCAGAAAAAGGTGAAGAGATTGTCTTCTGGCATTTGGGAATGCAGACATTGCGGATACAAATTCGCCGGTGGATCTTATACTCCTGAATTTATCCAGGCACCGAAGAAACAAGAGGTGGCAGAGAGTGTATAAGTGTATCAGATGTGGCCGCCCGCTGGAAAAGTCGTACGGGACATCCGATATAGAATGCGAATGTGGTTCCAGAGTTTTTGTTAAGGAAAGACCAAGCATAGAGAAAGTAGTATACACAAAATGATCAGCATATCTCTTGACATCGAATTACCGTAAAATATGCAAAAGATGCTTCGGGCGCTGTTTTGCTCTAGAAGGGCATGGTGAATCTAATTTAGAACGTGGAGAGAAGTTCATAGATCATTTCGAAGCCCTATCATCAAAAGGTTATGAGATGGTCGACGAAGATGATTGCCAGTTCTGCAATGGCATATTCCTCAAATTTCAACATTATTTTGATATGATACAGAAAGATCTGTCAGAATACGAGTTCAATGATTTTCTTGTTGGCTCCACATTTGACGATTCTGCAATTGAACAGGAAAAGGAAATCCAGGAAATTTTCCAAAACAAAGGCGAAAGCATAAAAAAGGAATTTAACCGCGAATTTGGAAAATTTATTTCCGAGAAAACAGAGAAAAAAGTCAACTTCAAGGAACCGGAAATTATGATACGAATGGACATGAGGTACGATTCCTTTTCGCTGCAGATAAAGAGCCTGTTTGTCTCTGGAACATACAGAAAACTTGTAAGAGGCATCCCTCAAACCAGATGGATTCATAGGGATCCTTCCTCTCCATCTGTCGAGACAATTATCGGAAATAGAATCAACCTTCTGGCTAACGGAACAAATTTTTTCCTGCACGGAGCCGGAAGAGAGGACGTCGACGTGCTCATGCTCGGCAATGGCCGCGAATTCGCAATCGAGGTCGAGAATCCCAAGAAGAGGATGTTCAGTTTATCTGGTCTTGAATCGCTGATAAACGGCTCTGGAGAGGGTGTTGAAGTTTTTGGCCTCAAGCCTTCATCAAAAGAAAGCGTAGTTATGATAAAAGCCGAAAAAAATGACAAGACCTACCGCCTTGGACTGAAATTTCCCACAACAGTCGACATGGCGAAACTAAAAATGCTTGAAGAAAAATTTTCTGGAAAAGATATTTATCAAAGGACACCATTAAGGGTTTCCAGTAGAAGATCCGATCTAGTCAGAAAAAGGACCATCAGGAAACTCGAACTTGAAGATTCCACGGAAAGCGAGGTTACTCTGCTGATCAGGGCAGAGAGCGGAACATACATTAAGGAGTTAGTCCATGGGGATGATGGACGAACTGAACCAAGTATTTCTAGGGAATACGGGGAAATGCCTGAGATACTTTATCTTGACGTAGTTGAGATACACAGGGAGAATGATTAAATGGTAAAAATGTCACACGGCCCGAGGGCCGGATCAAGAAAAACTATGACGAAAAGGAAGAGCGAGAGAGGTTTCCCTCCAGTTTCAAGATTCATGAAATCATTCAATATTGGGGACCTTGCTGCAATAGACATAGAACCATCAATACACGCTGGTCTGCCGTATCATGGTTTCCAGGGGCTAACCGGGAGAATAACAGACAAACAGGGAGAGTGTTACATCCTTTCAGTCAGAGTGGGCGGAGTTGAAAAAAAGTTGCTTGCAGGACCTGTCCACCTTAAGAAAATTGAGGGATAAGTATGAAGGCGAAATACACAACCAACTCGGAAGCTTTCGATATACTTTCAAAGGAGAAGGAACATAACGATTTCGAAAAGGAAAATCTTTCCTATACAGAGGCTTTTTTGAAGTACAAAGGAAAGGATGCCAGGAAGGCTGTGAATTATCTTATGAGTGAATTCAAGTTACCTGAAAAGGCCGCGGTAAAGCTTGTGGATCTCAAACCCGGGACAAAGGAAGAACTTACAGTTATATTATCCACCTACGGCGTTATGCTATCAGAGGAAGATTTAAATAAGGTTGAGGACTATTTTAATGACTAACTGGCCGGAGGTGCCTGCTATTGGAATCGTATGCTTACATTTTAGATTATTTGCCACAGGGGAGAGCGGAAGAAAAGGGGTATCATAAGACACCAATAGCTCTGGCGATAGGGGAAACCGAATTCAAGCTTCTTGAACTTATTCCCAAGAATGATGCTGTTATTGCAATAGGGGAACGCGTTTACATAGGCAAGGAACCTGAAAAAAGAGCCAAGATACTTTCTGTGAGAAGAAGGATATCATATTCCGAACTAACTGCAGGCGCAACAAATGAGCTTCCGTATATTCTAGAAGCAATAATTCAGTCCAGAGAACAGGATTTTGTCAAGTTTTTCAACACCGCCGATTCGATCAATTCAAGACTTCACTCCATGGAGTTGCTTCCCGGACTCGGAAACAAGATCATGTGGGGAATACTTGATGAGAGAAAGAAGGAACCATTCAAGTCTTTCAATGATCTCACCGAGAGAGTGAAGACTTTGCACAACCCGCAGAAGATGCTCGCGAACAGGATAGTAGAGGAACTCAAGGAACGCCACGAGAAATACAAGCTCTTTGTCGCAAAATGAACCCTACTCTTTTTACAAGAAGATATGGCCAGGTATTTCTGAAAGACAGAAATGTGGCACGGTTTGAGGTTTTGCTGCTTGAGCTTCCACCCGAATCAAGAATCCTTGAAATAGGGCCCGGCGAGGGAATTCTTACGAAAATATTGCTGGATAGCGGTTATATGGTAACATGCGTAGAAAGCGATCATAGATTTGTGGAAATCCTTCGAGAAAAATTTCCCTCCGAAATAAATGACAGAAGATTGAACATAGAAAAAATGGATTTCCTTAGCCATGAAAAAGCCACCTTTGACGGGATCATTGGAAACATTCCATACCATATTTCTTCAGGCATAATTTTCAAACTGAATGATTTCGAGTTCGACAAAGCAGTTTTGATGGTGCAGGAGGAATTCTCTGACCGCCTAATCGCAAGGCCGAATAGCAGAGACTATGCAAGGATATCCATAAATGCTCAATTAAGATATGAAATAACAGCAGTCAGAAAAGTCTCAAGAGAAAAGTTTCATCCGAAGCCGAAGGTGAATTCCAAGATAATAATGCTGAAATTAAGAAACACATATGGCGAAGATTTACTTTCAAAAGTAGACAATATTTTAAGAACAGTTTTTTCAAACAGAAGAAAAAAATTAGGGACTATTCTTAACAATGTTCCCGAGAAATTTCATGATATGAGGCCGGGGGAATTGACCCCGGAAGAATATGTAGAACTCACTTATTGTCTGCAGAATTCTTTCCCGGAGTAGTGAGATTTTTACCAGACGCATCCATCATGCCCATGGCAGTGAACGGATTTCCGGCTATTCCGGCTGTTGGAACAAATGTTGGAACCATCATAAGTGTTCCTTTGCCTTCTAGACCTATTTCGTAAAGTATGTTTAACCATCTCAACTGGAAAGCCGTTGGATCATCCTTGTATTGATTTGCAGCTTCAACCATTTTCTGCGCTGCCTCAACCTCAGCCAGGGCCAGCGTTACTCTTGACCTTCTTTCTCTTTCCGCAGAAGCCTGCCTTGACATTGCTTCCTGCAAGTTCTGTGGAACTATTACATCCCTTATCTCGACTGCAGATACTTTTATGCCCCAGTTCTCGGTTTTTTCATCAATAATCTCTCTGGCTTCCTCCCCCAGCTTCTCCCTTTCAGAGAGGACTTCGTCAAATGAACTCTTTCCAAGAACTTCTCTCAGTGTTGTCTGCGCTGAATAATTTGTTGCTGAGCCAAAATTTTCAACGTTCAGTACCGATTTTTGGGGATCGATAATCTGGAAATACATGACCGCGTCCACATTTATCGGAACGTTATCTTTTGTGAATGTACTCTCTGTCTTGAATGATACAACCTGCACCCTCGTGGAAAGTATTGGACTTACCTTGCTGATTATAGGCCACACGTATATGATACCTGGACCCTTCATCATTGAGAATCTGCCGAGAGTGAATACAGCTCCTCTTTCCCATTCCTTTAAAATGTGCAAACCACTCAGGAATATTATCAATATGATAATAACCACAATAATGAGAGCTATGTCTCCACCACTTATTACTGCCATGAAGAGGCATGGTTAATTTTATATATATAGATTCCTAAGAAATTTTGGTAGTCCAGGATTAAATCGAAATTTTTAGAGAAGGTATAATATATAAGTGAAAAGACCTTAATCACCGCACCATAGTGCCATAGAAATTGTTGAAAAGAAATTAAGTAAACCTAGACATATTGGTTTGATCAATAATGGAATTTAAGGCATACCTTGTTTCATGGAACGAGATCGAAGAATGGTGCAAGAAACTGAGAGATAAAATTATCGATTCCTACAAACCGGACATCATAATAGCGCTTTCACGCGGCGGCCTGGTACCAGGAAGGATTCTATCGGACATGCTGTGGATCAAAGATCTTGTTGCAGTGAAGACTGAGCATTGGGGCGTTACGGCAACGAGAGATGGAAAAGCAACTTTGAAAGATCCAGGAAGCCTTGACCTCTCCGGAAAGAACGTTCTCATAGTTGACGATATAACAGACACGGGACAGAGCATGAAGCTTGCTTACGATTATGTTGTAAAGCAGCAATCGAAAGCTTTGAAGACCGCTGTCATGCTCCACATAACGAGATCTTCCTTCAACCCGGATTACTATGCTTCAGAAATCGAGGAAAAAGACTGGACCTGGTTCATATTCCCGTGGAACGTATACGAAGATATGGGCAATCTTGTTTTGAAAGTCCTCACCCAGGAAATGGAGACTGCGCTTATAGAAAAAAAGCTTGAAGACAACTTTGGTCTTGTGCTGGAATCAGGTCACCTTGACAGCATACTCAATGATCTTGTAGCAGCGAAGAAGATAGAGAAGCCATCAAGCGGTCT
Organism: Thermoplasmatales archaeon; assembly: GCA_026127925.1. NCBI lineage: Archaea > Methanobacteriati > Thermoplasmatota > Thermoplasmata > Thermoplasmatales > Thermoplasmatales archaeon. The sequence goes on along the minus strand of JAJSLM010000006.1, from coordinate 53,067 downwards.
TTTCGGGCCACCATACTGACTCCATCATCTTTCTACAACCGTACCGGAATAACCGGAGATTACGTTTTCCGCGTCATCCAGTGATCCTATGATCGCTTCCTTGCCACCCTTCTTTACGAAATTAATCGCTGCCAATACTTTTGGACCCATACTTCCACTTGGAAGAGCCCCGCTGTTAACGAGGTTTCCCGCATCGTCCGCAGAGATGTGCTTGATGATTTTCTGATCCGGCTTCCCATAATTGATGTATACGCCATCAACGTCAGTAAGAATCACGAACTTATCAAGCTCAAGTATTGTAGCTATCAGTGAGGAACCGAGATCCTTGTCTATGACAGCGTCTACGCCTTCGAATCCCTTCGCCGTTCTCACAACAGGAATTCCACCGCCACCGACGCATATCGGTAAGAATCCATCCTTCAGTAGCCCAAATATGGAGTTCCTTTCAAGTATGTCCATGGGTTGAGGTGATGGGACCAGCCTCCGGTAACCCTTGCCGCTCTCCTCACGCATGATCCATCCGCGTTTCTCAACCAATTTTTTTGATGCGTCTGAATCATAATAGGGACCTATTGGTTTAGACGGTTTCTGGAAAGCTGGATCATTTTTATCTACGACAGTGCGTGTTATTATCACGGATGCTTCCTTGGAGATCCCGGAAATTGCCCTCACAGAATCGTAGGCGCTTACAAGTATTTCACCTATGAGACCTTGAGACATTGAACCGCATGCATGAAGTGGCATTGAAGGAGTTATCTTATTCGAATATTCATTCTGCAGAAGTATGTTCCCAACCTGGGGGCCATTGCCATGTGTAATGACGACCTCATTTTCAGAGACGATGTGTGACATTCTCTGAAAAGACTCAAAAGCACGCCTGTATTGGGACTCATATGTTGCCTCGTCTCCATTTCTAAGAAGTGCGTTACCACCAAGTGCAATAAGTATGCTTTTCATGCAAAACCACAGGAACACCAGTATTTCCGTATCGATATTAAAATCATCTGGTTTTATGACATTTATTTTTTGTCTACAATTATATTTAAATAGAGGATAATGTTGTCAACATGTAAATGTCTGAAGTAACTAAGGGCATCAGAGATTCCATAGTGAAACTTATTGTCTACATAGTTTTGTTTGTTGCCGTGACAGCGGTTATAGATAACCTTATAATTCCACTGATTGCAAAGGTGTACATTTCTGCCTATTCTTACACACGCTATGTTGATGTGCTTCTAGCAATACTCTTCGGATATCTAATAATCAATGCTTTTTCGCAGATCATATACTGGAACATGAGGATAAAACATGATCATGGCACTGCTGCGGCAGTTAGGAATGTAGTCAGAATTATCGGGGTAGGTGCGCTTGTAGCAGCAGTTATCGGCTCGTTTGCAGGTGCTATTGCTGGTGTGGCATTTGGGGGATTCCTTGGTATTGTAATTGGTATGGCTCTCGCCTCGACTCTGGGCCAGCTTGTTTCAGGCCTGATAGTGCTGATAAGCAGACCATTCAAAATACATGATAGGATAAACCTACTTGGAGATGACGGCAAAGTCATAGACGTAACTGCCATGTACAGTTTTGTTGAGAGAGCAGATAAAACAGTAGTGGTCTATCCAAATAATCTAGTTACGGCCAATAAGTTGTACGTAGAAACCAACATGGTTCCTCCGGAACCACCGGCACAGCCTAAATAATTTTGCTTTTTAACCGCCGTGCTTGAACGCCGGATAAAGGAGCATGCCGCCGTCTACCACAAGAGTCGTTCCCGTTATGTACGAAGCTAGATCACTTGCCAGGAATGTTACTGCCTCGGCTATGTCCACAGGTTCACCCATTCGAGGCATAGCGATCTTTTCCAGCAGATCCTTGTATGTGTCCGGGTTATTCCAAACATTCTTGTTTATTGGAGTCTTGATCGCGCCCGGAGCTACAGCGACAACCCGGATTCCAAAATCTGAGACTTCCTGAGCCAATGTTTTCGTGAACATGGATAGACCTGCTTTAGCGCTGCAGTACGCAGTATATCCAGACCACGGTAGATATTCGTGAACTGAAGTGATGTTGATTATGACTCCATGTCCGGATTTCTTCATCCTTTTGACGGCTTCCCTTGCACAGTAGTAAGGCCCCATGAGATTAATTGCTATGACCTTCTCCCAGTCTTCGGGAATGTCATCTCCGCAGAGTTCTCTCTTACCATCAATTCCTGCATTGTTGACGAGTACATCGATACTTCCTAGTTTTTCGTCTATGCTATTGAATATTGATTCCACTTCGCTCTTGTTTGATACATCACCGCCAAAAACTGCTGCTTTTCCGCCACTATTGTTAATCTCTGCCGCTACCTGATCCGCCTGCTGCTTCTCTGAATGATAATGTATGGCAACTGTTGCGCCGGCCATTGCAAGGTACTTCGCAATCTCCATACCTAAGCCGGAACTTGAGCCTGTGACGAGAGCAACTCTGCCTTTCAAATCTATGCCAACCTTAACAGCTGGAACTTTATTTGTATTTTCTTCAACCATGGGAAATCACATCTTTGATAATACAATCCAACTATTGCATTTAACTATTTTTGTCCCAGATAGTTGATGCCACTGCCTTTCATGCGGTGTCATTTGCTTCGATAATACATCAAACCTATCGACACGCCGGCTAAAGCACGTTGAATGCATTCTCCGATGTAACAATGTAGTATAAACGTTTTGCTGCATCAGATCCCACTGAGTACTTAAGGGAAATTCAACTACAAACAAAGAAAGGTCCACAAACATTTACTTTTCATAGATTCTCTTGCAGTTCCCATAGATGAGTTCAACACTTGAGCACAATAAGAACAAAAATTTATATTAAAAAACGTATATACATATTCATGGAGAATAGAGAAGATAAATCTAAAGCGCTGATCGTATTTGGTATTGCTGCTCCTGTTTTTACACTTTTGCTCATATGGATTAATATTTTTCTTTTTCCTGGTGGTTTCTCATGGTACAAAAATGCACTGAGTGACCTTGGCGTTCATACTTATTCTTATCTTTTCAACTACGCAGTGACTGCAGGGGGGCTGATGATAGCCGTATTTGCCTACGGAATGTACAGAAAAGGTTTCTCGAATGTACCCACAACTGTGCTTTTGATAATAGGAGCCATAGGTCTTTCAATGGTTGGGCGCTTCAACGAGAACGCCGACCCCCATGTGCATCTTATATCTGCTCTGTTCTATTTCCTATTCTTCCCTATAGGAATAATATACTACAGTCTGACATATGCATTGAAGCATCTGGCACTAGTTCCTGTTGGGCTCGTCATGGCAGCCATATCTCTTATTGCCATCATTACGGGCATAATACAAAGTGTTACAGATTTTATTTATACTGGATTCGGGCTGGGACTTTTCGAGATGATAGAAGCAGTGGCACTTTCAGTTTGGATCATAGTTGTCTCTGTCTATTTCCTATCGCCAGAAAGGCCTTAGGATACCTTTAGCCGATCAAGGTCCGCCACATTTTCCTTTAGTTACGACATCGTTGAAAAGTTGGACGTAATTAGCTGAGCATGCGTAATACGCACTCTTCACCGATTTTGGGTTTGGCGCAAAACCTTTCAGGGAAGTACCCGTCTGTTCGTCCCAGTCTACAACCTGCTCTTTATCATACAAGACGCAAAATTCGGCCATCCCATTGGAACTTACAGGATAAGCTACAACGCCGGTTGGTTCGGCTCCCTGGAATCCACCCTCAAGCATGGACCACACCTGCCCTGGAGATAACGTAAAAACAAATGCGATTAGATATTGTCCATTGAAATTCACCGGAGCAACTGGGGCTGAATTGTTTTCAGCACCCAGATCCTCAAGCGCCTTGTTTTCTGACCATGACGTGTTGAATCCCTTGTTTGCGAGGTAGACAGGAAAATACGCGTTTCCAAAATAGTAACCGGATCGGTAAAGTACTACCGATCGCTCTTTCTGCCCAACGTTAGAAAAGGTGTACTCGACCGTTCCTTTGACCTGATCGTACCATTTCCATGAGACTGTCACACGTCCAATAAGCGGTTTTATTCCGGATATTATTAGATCTTTTGGCATAATATAACATGCAGGAATATCTATTTTATATTTCTGCTTTGAAGTTGTTTTTCCGGACCAATGACCTAAAAGGAAGGAATAATTGAAGAATCATCAAAATGTCATTGGAACGAAGCCCTTGTTCATGAAGCCAGTGATGACTGGCCCGATAGGATCGACGGAAAAACCAAGATGCTTGAGCGATTCAGTTATATTGTCCCTTTGTGCGATGTTTGAACATGCGATAGGAACAATACCAATATCACTGCCTTCTTTAATCAGATCCTTAAATTCCTCGTCCTTGGTAGCGAGTTTTTCCGACGGCCCAAACAGCACCACCTCGACTTCGTCCATCCATTTGAATTTTTTAGATAAAACTGCGAATCTCAATCCTGTAACTGCCTTTTCTCTTGCCTCTTCTCCAGATGAAATTATTACCAATAATTTTCCAGCCATAAAGCCTGCAAGCTAATAAAGTATAAAATCACAATGTAGCCATAGCATGGTAAATAATTCAGGGACTGGGTTATAGAATTACAAAAATTATAATTCCATGGCGAAATACTTATCCATGGTTTCCAAAGGACTTGATTGGGTAAGCAGGGAAATTGAGGAACTGAAGAGTTCAGGAAGATTCATACCGATAAAGATCTTGCAGAGCTCTCAGGGAGCTTGGGTTAAGATTGATGGAAAAGACATGCTAAACATGTGCTCGAACAATTATCTCGGCTTAGCTAATGATCCAAGAGTTAAGAAGGCAGCCATTGACGCGATCGAGGAATATGGTGTCGGCGCAGGCGCAGTAAGATCTATAGCAGGCACTGAAGAAATACATGTTAAGCTCGAAGAAAAGGTTGCGAAGTTCAAACATATGGAATCTGCACTTGTATATCAGGGTGGATTGCTCGCAAACACTGGTACGATACCTGTCCTTGTTGGAAAAGAAGATGTTGTTTTCAGCGAAGAACTCAACCATGCGAGTATAATCGACGGTGTCAGGTTAAGTTCGGCACAGAGAGTTGTGTATAAGCACCTTGATATGAATGATCTTGAAAAAAAATTAATGGAAGCTTCGGGAAATTCCGGAAAAAAGCTGGTCATATCCGACGGAGTTTTTAGCATGGACGGAGACATAACACCGCTACCAGAAATCATTGAAAATTCCGAAAAATATGGTGCCATGAGTTATGTTGATGATGCCCATGGGGAAGGAGTTCTCGGCGATCATGGAAGAGGCATATGCGACTATTTCAAGGTTTCAGACAAGATAGATATTGAAATGGGTACCTTTTCGAAGGCGATAGGATCAATGGGAGGATTCGTTGCTGGCAGCAATGACCTCATAGAATACCTTAAGAGAAAGTCCAGACCATTCCTTTTCAGCAGCGCGCTTAATGCTGGTGATGCAGCTGCGGTTCTAAAATCAATAGAGATCTTGGAGAGCGACGATTCCCTGGTCAGAAAGCTCTGGGAAAATTCCGACTACCTTAAGAAGGGCCTCAGCGAAGCCGGATTCAACACAGGACACAGTAAAACACCGATTACGCCTGTCATGGTTGGAGACGAGAAAAAGACCCTGGAATTAAGCGATCGGCTTTTTAGGGAAAAGAATGTTTTTGCATCACCGATTGTGTACCCGACCGTCCCATCTGGAACAGCTAGAATAAGGTTGATGCCTTCGGCTCTGCATTCGAAAAAGGATCTTGATTATGCAATCTCATCATTTTCCGATATAGGAAAAAAACTCGGGATAACTAAATGATTGAACATAAATATTAATATTTTTTTTAAGAAAAATTAACGTGGCGTAACGCTTTAGTAATGATTCTTAATAGGCTAAAATATGTTTGAAAGGATGAAAGCTGGCTGGAGATTGGCAAGGCAAGTAAGAGAAAGCGTCTCCAGAAGCAAGAGTCTGTTTTACTATCCTCTGATATCAGGTATTGTTGCCATAGCTGTATTTGCATTTACATTCGTTTCTCTTTTTATTTCATTTCCACTGAATTTTACTGTCGGCGGTTCTGTAGAAATCTACATATTGTCCCTTCTGGTGGCCTACATAGTTGTAGGCTTCGTCTCAACGCTAATACTTCTTGCAATGCTCATCGCATATCGTGCTAATAACTCGGGAAGTCCAGTATCACTGAGAGAGGCTTTTGGCAGGGCATGGGCCTACAGGCTTCAGGCCCTAGAATGGGCACTGTTCTACACAATGCTGGTAGTCATACTCAGGATAATTGAATCACGATTAAGAGGGATCGCTCAGCTCGTGATAGGTGCTGTGGGATCAATGATGATAGCGATTGCGACATTTTTTGCCATACCATCGATACTTGACAATAAATCTGGGCCTATTAAAGCCGTGAAAGAGAGCGTATCTACCATCACGAGAAATTTTGGAACAACGTTTGGAGGTGTCGCCTATGTCGATCTCTACACCCTAATATTTACACTCGGTGGCTTTGCTCTGTTATTGCTTGGAATTTTCCTCATATCCGTTGCACTTCCAGTCTTTATCTTGGTGGCCCTCATAATCGCAGGGATTGCACTTATGGCTTTTGGGGTTGTCCTTAATTACACTTACATGAACGTTCTTAAGCTTGTGCTCTTTGATTACATAAACGGAAAAGGTCTTCCTGAAGGTTTCAATGAAGACGACATAAAGTCTGCAATAAAGAGGAAGAAATCACGCACTATGTTCAATCTATCCAGCGGACAATCAGAATTTTAATCCAGATTTCGCTTAGCATCTCGAAAAAAATTACGTACATGATCAAAAAAGTTGAAAAGTATTTTATTGATATTGGTAATACTTATTTTTGAAGACCAGTGATAAGCGAGATAAATAACTCAATATTTTTTCACAATTCTGGGTGCATTTATTCTTCCATTTCCTTTGATCAGATGGATGTGATTCCATGAAGCGCTTTCTTGTGCTTCAGGATGGATCAATATTTGAAGGTACTGGATATGGATATACGGGGGAGAGATACGGTGAGCTTGTTTTTACAACCTCAATGACTGGTTACCTCGAATCCTTATCGGATCCATCATACAGGAATCAGATACTCATTTTTGCATCTCCAACTATAGGAAATTACCCCCTTGAACATGGAAGAGAGGAAAGCTCCGAGGCTCAAGTATCTGGCCTCGTAACAAAGGATGCCCATGCAATTCTAAAATCCGGGGTAGGTTGGGATTCATTCAATGATTACCTCATAAGGAATCATGTGCCAGGGATAGACATGATCGACACCAGAGCCCTTGTCCGAAGAATTCGAGACAGGGGTGTAGAAAGAGCGTACATAACATCCTATCCGGAACTAAAAAGAGAGTTCGAAGACCCGATGGCGGAAGATGTTGTGTCAAAAGTTTCATGCAAGAAGGCTTACGGTGTCAACACGGATTCAAAGTATAAGATTCTCTACATAGACGTTGGGACAAAGAAAAGCCTCCTGAACGAGATTTCTAAAATTGCAGATCTCTATGTTGTACCATACAATTATAACTTTTCTGAACTTGAGTGGAATTACGATGCTGTCTTCATATCCAACGGCCCAGGTGACCCAAGCCACGAATCCCTGAGGAATGTGGTAGAATTTATAAAGGATAAATCAGGAACGGTACCAATATTTGGTGTCTGCTTAGGGCACCAACTCATTTCACTTGCCTTTGGCGCGAAGACTGTGAAGATGAAGTTTGGACACAGAGGATCAAACCATGCTGTGTCCGCCGGGAACAAGATTCTGATAACGACACACAATCATGGCTATGCAGTGGATGAAGCATCCATGAAATCCACGGGGCTACAGGTCACGCAGAAGGATGTAAATGATGGTACCGTTGAAGGCCTGAAGCACGCATTTTTGCCCATATATTCAATTCAATACCATCCTGAGGCTTCTCCCGGACCGCATGACGCGAGGGTTTTCTTTGAATTTATTCAAAAGGAGGTAGCAAAGCGGCATGCCGATTGACAGGAGCATAAAAACCGTCCTGGTCCTGGGTTCCGGCCCGGTCATCATTGGCCAGGCAGCAGAATTCGACTATTCTGGATCGCAGGCATGCCTTTCACTGAAGGAGGAGGGGGTCAAAGTCGTTCTCCTCAACTCTAATCCTGCAACCATTCAGACCGACCATGAGATAGCGGATCGCGTTTACATAGAACCGATAAATGTTGATTCTGTCTTGGATATAATAGAGGCTGAGCATGTCGACGCGATCCTTCCAACCATGGGTGGCCAGACTGCATTAAATCTCGCCATAGAACTGGACAAGAAACATGTTTTAGATAGCCACGGGATAAGAGTTCTGGGCACGTCGATAAGATCCATAGAGATCGCTGAGGATAGGAGAAGTTTTCATGACCTGATGAACAGAATAGGAGAGCCTATCACTTCTTCCGTCAGACTCAGCAAAGATTCTTTTAAATCCGGGGTTGAAGAACTAAAATTCATTCCCGCTATTGTAAGAACCTCGTTTTCACTTGGCGGATCAGGAGGACTTATCGTCAGAGACAAGGATCAATTAATGAGATTATGCTCTGACTTTTTCTATGCGCACCCTGAAGAGGAACTCGAACTGGAAGAATCCATAGAGGGGCTCAAGGAGATTGAATACGAGGTAGTAAGGGATAATGAAGGCAATTGCGTGATCGTTTGCAACATGGAAAACCTCGATCCGATGGGCGTTCATACGGGTGAGAGTGTTGTTGTTACGCCTTCTCAGACATTGAGCGACATGGACTACCAGATGCTCAGAGACGCGTCCATAAAAATAGTTTCAGCTATAGGCATAAGGGGCGCATGCAATGTCCAGTTCGCACTCGATCAAGACCTCAATAAATACTACGTTATAGAGGTCAACCCGAGGACTTCCAGATCATCCGCTCTTGCATCCAAGGCAAGCGGATACCCAATCGCACGTATAGCAACAAAGATTGCGATTGGTTATAACCTTAATGAAATCATCAATCCGATAACAAGGTCGACATATGCTGCGTTTGAGCCGTCGCTTGATTATGTTACTGTAAAGATTCCAAGATGGCCATTCGACAAGTTTTCCACTGACAGGACGATAGGCGTACAGATGAAATCCATAGGCGAGGTTATGGGCATTGGAAGGACGTTCGAAGAAGCGTTCATGAAAGCTATCGCTTCCCTCGACACACCCGAATCCGGCCGCATCCTTCTATCGAACCACGAGCATGATCTTGAGTTTTTATTGTCCCAACCATCGGACCTTAGAATTTATGCCATAATCGAGGCGCTGCTCCATAATATGGATCCGGAGAGGATCGCAAAACTTTCAAGAATAGATTCTTATTTCATAGAAAAGCTTAGGAATCTCACCGATAGAATTTCAAGAATGAAACGTGGTTTCATTCCTTCCGACCTCCTGGAGATCAAGAAACTTGGAATCCCGGATTCTGTAATATCTGTATTCACTGGCATATCTGAGACCGATCTCGTGAAGAAAAGATTCGATGGGGGCATTCTTCCAGTCTATAAGGCCATAGATACATGTTCCGGTGAGTTTGAGGCAAAGACGCCTTACTTCTATTCTACATACGATCAGCAGGACGAGTTCCCACCCCCGGCAGACAAAAAAGGAACCGTGCTAATAATCGGATCCGGACCAAACAGGATATCGCAGGGCTTGGAGTTTGATTATGTCTCCGTAAAGATGATAGCTTCACTAAAGAAACATGGCTACAGGGCGGTGATGATAAACAGCAACCCAGAAACAGTTTCAACTGACTTTGACATATCAGACACGCTCTACTTTGAGCCATTGACGATCGAACATGTGTCAAATATAGTACGGAGAGAAAGCCCATGCAGGATTATTGTGCAGTTTTCAGGTCAGACGGGACAGAACATGGCTATGCCACTGCAGGATATATTCGGTCCAGATATTTTTCTTGGCACGTCTCCAGAGAATATTGAGAAGATCGAGGACAGAACGAAATTCTCAAGGAACTTGAAATTTTTTGGACTGAAACAGCCTGATTTCATAATAGTTAACCACATGCAGGAAGCCGTCGAAGTATCTCAAAACATAGAGTTACCCGTTATTGTCAGGAGCAGCTTTATCATAGGCGGAAGGGCAATGGACATAATCACGGATAGGGAAATCCTTCACGAAAGGCTCGCCAACTTGTTTGAAGATAAACCAGATTCCCACATACTCATAAGCAAGTATATAGAAAACGCCACGGAGATCGACGTTGATTTTATCTCGAACGGAAGAAAATCGGTAATATGTGGAATTTTGATTCATGTTGAGGAAGCAGGTACACATTCCGGGGATGCAACGATGCTGATGGGGCCGAGGATACCGGATGCAAAACTTGTAAAGCGCATTCAGAAGATTGTAGACATGCTTTCCAGGGAGTACGATCTGACTGGACTTTCAAACCTGCAACTGGCAGTTAAGTATGGCGAAATTATGATCATAGAGCTGAACGCCAGAGCGAGCCGATCTGTACCCTTTGTATGCAAAGCGACAGACATAGACTGGGTCAATGAGGCATATTACGCAATAATGGAGGGAAAAATAAGAAGAATAGATAAGAACAACCATGGATACTTTGTTAAGATTCCGGCATTTCCTTTCAACAGATTCCTTGACGTTGATGCTGTCCTAGGTCCGGAGATGAAATCCACAGGGGAAGCCATGCTTCCCGGAAAAACCCTTGAAGAGGCTGTTGCAAAATACCTAAAATTCCACAAGATATCGCTACATGGAAATTCTGTTGCGCTCATATCAGTTAGAGACGAGGATAAGGATCAGATCGTGAATATCGGAAAAGAGTTTTCAAATATTGGCATCCAGATCTTCGCCACACCCGGAACAAGAAAAGTCTTGATGGAAAATGGTGTTAATTGCGATGTGGTCTATAAGATGGAGGATTTACGCCAGCCAAACGTTGAAGATTTCATCCTGGAGCATAAGCCTGATATCGTGATAAATACGCCATCGCTTCGCTCTGGTCCTATCCGGGATGGAAACCAGATAAGGAGGCTGTCGGTGAAATACGGGATACCGTTGATAACAAACATAAAACTTGCAACGACGACCCTCATCGGGGCGAGCAGTGTTGCTACGAAGAGCAGAGAAATAAGGAGCTACTGGAACATTGAACAGGAAAAAAGCAATTGAAACGTTTCCACGAATATACAAGGAAATAAGAAAGATGAGTCCACCTCATCATTTTGAATTCAGAGATCCATTCTGGGTTCTTATCACAACAATGCTTTCGCACAGGACGAAGGATGAGGTTACAGATGCCGCTGCAAGGGGCCTCTACAACAAATACAGAACTGCAGAAAACCTGAGCAGTGCAGATGTCAATGACGTAAAGGAACTGATAGCAAGAGTCGGATTCAGCAATGTTAAATCGGGGAGAATAATAAATGCTGCACGCTTAATTGTAAATGAATTTGGAGGAAAGGTTCCGAAAAACCTTGAAGACATGACCAGGATACCGGGAGTGGGCAGGAAGACCGCAAATGTTGTTCTCTCGGACTCCATGTCAATTCCGGCCATAGCCGTAGACACTCATGTTCAGAGAATAAGCGTCAGAGTAGGGTGGTCAAGATCATCTGACCCAGAGGAAACCGAACGTATTCTCGAAAAGATAGTGCCAAAAAAAATGTGGATTGGGTTCAACCCTACAATGGTGGAATTCGGAAAAACTATTTGCAAGCCAGTGCATCCGTTATGCAAAAAATGCAGGATAAACAAATATTGTGAATATTATAGCGGGACTAAACGGGGTTAGGCTTGAACCTGGTCTTCGCGTCCTCTATGTTTTCTTTTACCCTGCTTTTAAAGGATATAAACTCATCAGGACTCTTCGGGTAGTTCTCGTATATGGCGTTCATTTCCTTCATTTTTGACATGACGAAAACAAGGTTTCTGAAAGCATTAATGTTGCTTGCTCCCTTGAGGACAAACTTGAACTTTGATGCAAGACTAAGTTCGGGAACAAGACCCAGTGTTATGTCAGAAGCTTCCTTTGTAGTAAGAAACTTATTCATTCCATAGTTGAGGACCTTGTTGTTAAGAGACTGCAGGTATATCCTGAATATCTCCATTCCAGCGGTTTTCTTTCCATATGCTTCATTGAACTCAAGGTTATATTTCCACATTGCTTTTACGCTTGTATCTCTGCTCTCTACAGCGAGAGCTGCATTCTCTCCAGCCAGAACCCCTGAAATGAGTGCAGGGCCTATACCGCCTGCGCTTATAGGGTTGGGCATTACCATGCTGTCCCCGGCACCGAGATAACCTTCGTAGACAAGCGATTCCATCTGCCTTCTAACGGCAACGGACCAGTTTCCCTTACCGTTGTTGTTCTTGTTGAACAATTTCAGGTTCTTGAATACTGGATTCCATTTCACGTACTGATCAATAAGGCTCTGAAGATTGTCAGAGCGCCCCATAGCTTTGTTTCTTATCTCCAGGCTTGTTTTCTGGACGCCTAGACCTATGTTGATCTTGTTGTCGCTCTTAGGAAAGACCCAGCCATAACCTCCAGGTGCAATTTCGTTGTTTAAGTGGATCAGAGCGTTATCCGGATCGTAGTAACTCAGATCTGTATGATCAAGCTCGAATTCATAGATGTAACGGCCAGTATACTCCAGATCGTCTATATCTACGGTTCTATCGACATATGGATTTTCTGGAAGTTTCCTCCTGATGACAGTCGATACACCTAAGGCATCGATGACTACCTTTGAGTGAAACTTAATCTCGTTTTTATCCTTGTCTCGCCCATACACGCCAACGATCCTGTTTGATTCAATTAATGGGCCGTCTACTTCGAACTGGGGTTTGTAATCAGCACCGGCTTTAAGAGCTATGTTCAAAAGCTTAGTTTCGAACTCTGGCCTATCAAGGGTATATCCAACGCCATCAAACTTGAAGCGAGTGGAGAGATCTGGTGATATGGCATAGACGCCGTCGACTTCCCTGTCCAGTTCAGGTTTTCCGAAAGAAACCCCGAGCTTCCTTGTTATATAATCTATATGAGAACCGGCCACAGCATCTCCACATATCCACCCGGAAATTGTCTTTCGGCCCACATTATCTTGATCATTCCTGTCAAGAATTATTACCTTCAAACCAGCTTTAGCTGCCATTGCCGCTGCAACGGTACCTGATAGTCCCCCGCCAGCGACCACAATATCGTAATCATAGCTGTCTTTCATATTAATGTCCTCTCACGTATCCGAGATTTTATTTAAAATTTGCCGATGATAACCTTACGTCAACACCAACCTTTATGAACATTCCATTTAGCCCCGAACGCTACAAATATTTGAAAAAGATTTAAGCGTAATACCGCTTCTTTTGTTTTAGAGTCGAACAGTCATGCTTTTAATGAAACTATCAATCAGGACCTACACATGGGAGAGAATGGAAATTCCAGATACGATGTTGCCATTATAGGTGGTGGCCCATCCGGCACTTTAGCCGCTAGGAAGCTGAGTGAAAACGGCCTGAAAGTGATTGTGCTTGACAAAAGAATTGAGATCGGTGCTCCCGACATGTGCTCAGATCTCATAAATTCAAGGTTGCTAACGGAAACAGGAGTAAACGCAGATAACATATTACTTGACCACATTAATGAAATAACTTTTGCTTCTGATAAATCTGGGGCATCGTTTTACATGCATTCTACGCCAGAAAAAGATGTTTTCAATGCTGTCATAGCTGGAGATAGATTCCAGAAGGAACTGGCAAGTCTTGCAGTTGAAGAAGGAGCAGCAATTGAGATAAGATCAGAGGTCAAAGATATCCTGAAGGAAAAAGATGGTTACGGCCTACACGTCTTGAAGATGGGAAAGTACCGAAACATACAGGCGGATTATGTTATAAATGCCACAGGTGGAATAAAACCATTGCTACTGAATAGCGGCTATCACAATGCAGCAGAATTCGACAACTTTTACTTCATGTACAAGAGAGAGGCCTATTCTACAGAAAATCAAAAGCCCACTATTCACGTGGGTACCGGCGATCCAAGGATAATAGAATATCAGATGCCCGTAGCGAAAAAATGGATCAACTATGTTTCGGTTGACTCAGTGGATATGGTTAAAGAGAGAAGCGAACTTTATGAAAATAGCGTAACCTCTGGGAGTGAAAAAATTATGGCGTTGCAAAACATCGATTACGGAAACGGAAGATTCCTCAACATAGGATTAGCTTCTGGACTTTTCAACCACTTCTTTTTCACATCGTACAATGAAGCATTCTCCACAGCAATGGCTGCTGCTGATTTCATTGTGGAAAGCCAGGGAACAGAAAATAACAGCAAAATCAGAAAGTATGAAGGCCGAATTGAGAAGAGATTAACGGAGGAGGACAGGCTTTCACACTTATTGACCAAGACAATCATGGAGAGTAGAGAGACTGCATTTGAAAGCTTTATGGAGTGCCTTTCTGGTATCGAACTTAGTGAAATCTCTGTGAGTGAGATCTTTAGAAAAACAGCAGCTAAAAATATTGATGTCCTTGCGTTACTGATGGATGCTGGCGGACCGTAAAACTTTAACACATTATATGCCTACTTCAAATAATCCTATGCGTTGTTATTCCTGCAATGATTAAAGATGATACCCTCAGGGAAGGCTTACAGGCCCCTGGAATGGCTTTCACAATTGAAGAGAAACTAAAATTGGCGTCGCTTCTGAAGGAGGCTGGAATTAAGAGCGCGCTTGTTTCATACCCTTCGGCGCACGAAAGTGAGGTTGCTGTAACAAAAAAAATTGTTGAACAGAACATATTTAACGAAGTGTTTGCCCTTGGTCGTACAACCAGAGGAGATGTTGACACAATTCTCCGTACAGGGGCAAATATAGCCCTGCATCTTCCATTCAAGATCGACGACATAAGTAGCGTATATGATGCCGTTAAGTACGCCTCTAACAGCGGGAAAAAAGTAGAAGTTGCAATTGTAGACGTTATAGATTTTTCTCTGGAAGACATTGAAAAGCTTGTTAGGGGGCTTAGGGAAAACGGTGCAGACGTAATACAGTTACCAGATACCATGGGAAAGGGAACACCGGAAAAGATACGGAGGGTTGTTAATTTCGTAAGAGGAATAACGGATGCAGAGATTGAAGTTCACTGTCACAACGACTCTGGGAGCTCGATAGCAAATGCACTGGCCGGGATCGAGGCAGGAGCGGATCATGTTGATACAACTATATTTGGAATAGGTGAAAGAAACGGCATATCAGACACGGCCTCACTGGTTTCAATTCTATCTTCAATGAATGTTCCAACAGGTATAATAATGCCTAAGCTTATGGCCGTCTATGATTATTTAAAAGCGTTAATTGTGGAAAAGATCGGAATAGGTTTTTTTGCTGACAATTTCCCGATGTATGGAAAAAATGTAAAGATCCACACCGCTGGCACACATGCAGCATTTGGCGATGTTTTTGTGGGAAAAAACTTTTCGGTTAACGTATACACGGGACGTAACATGTTAAAGAATATATTGAGGTCAGAGGGTCTTGCCGTGGATGAGGGAAAACTCAAGGTACTAATGGATCTTGCAAAGGGGAGATCCGTTGAATCTGGGAAGCCGATCTCATTGATTGAACTTAAAAAGATGTGGGGTGACATTTACGGTAAGAGTAATTGAAGTTGGTCACATTGTAGCTGGACCAACTGCAGGCCTAATTCTTGCAGATCTTGGGCACGAGGTAATAAAAATAGAAAACCCTGACGGTGGAGACATAGCTCGAAAGTTAGAAGGATCAAGTAAGGGTGCTTTTCCAACGTTCAATAGGAACAAAAAAAGTGTGGCTATAGATCTGAAGATGCCTGAGGGAAAGGAGGCGTTCAAGGATATCGTTAGGACTTCGGATATCTTGATAGACAACCTTAGCAACGGTACCATGGATTCTCTCGGACTCGGCTTCAAGGATCTTAAAAAAATACGGCATAATCTGATTTACGTATCAATACATGGATACGGCCCTGGTCCGCTTCAGAACAGAAAATCCCTTGACTACCCCATAGAAGTGCATAGTGGTATGGCCTTCATGAACGGCCTGAAGAACCGCCCGCTTAGGGTCGGTGCCTCAGTTGTTGACATCTCTTCTGCCCTATTTGGAGTTGTAGGTGCTCTAGATGCTCTTTCTAAGAGGGGGGGAAGTGACGAAGCAAAAAAGATAGAAATCGGTTTATTCGAAACTGCTATGTTCCTTGTTGGGCAGCACATCGTGACCGAAGAGATGCTAGGAAAAGAGCTCGATCCTATTAATGAGAGTGGGTTTGCTTGGGGAATTTATGACTTTTTTAATACAAAGGATGGGAAAAAGATATTTATCGCGGTAACAACAGATAATCAGTGGAAGAAGTTCTGCCTTTCCTTTAACATGGGGTTTTGCGCCGAAAGGATTTACGAACACAATGATGGCAGATACCTCAACAGAGATACTCTGATACCAAGGATAGCTGAAAATATCAAGCGCCTCAATTCTTCAGACGTCATAGAAGTTCTTGAAAAAAACAACATCGTTTTCTCCATGCTTAAGAAACCATGGGAGCTTCTGGAAGACGATCAGGCAAAGGACAAGTTTGTCAGAGTTGATTACGATGGGAAAATACTAAGAGTACCTGCGACTCCAGTATACGGAAATGAATATACTGGCATGGTACCAGATTTAGGGGCGGACACTGATGCCGTGCTTAAGTCATTAGGTTACTCACAGGAAAAAATTGATCATCTAAGAAAAATAAGTACTTTACTTTGAATTACATCGGCAAATGACGAATTAAAATATATAAAATATAGAAAATCTTTATTTGTTGCTTCCATTAGAGTACTATGCTCCTGGTTAACCTAACAATTGTAAGCCAGTGCGGTTTGACACTAGCTGCAGATTCTTCTGAAAGCAGTATAATAACAACTTCTGTAAACCACAGATCAAATGGGAAAAATATGGTATTTGCCTTCAGTGATGATAAGAACAAGGATTCCATGAGGCATGATTTATCCAAGGATTTTCTTGATATCCATATTTCAAAAATGAAGAGAGCTGTTTTCATATACGGAGAAAAGAAAGGTCATGGGATGATCTCAGCCATATCGGAAGGGAGTGGATTATTGTTAATGCCCGTGATAGCAAAAAATGGGACCGAAAACTTCGGATACGTTGTCAAGGATCTGGAAGGCATTGAAACAGTGGAAAAGAATGTCTTAAAGTCTGGCAACAAGATCGAGACAATGAATTACGATCGAATAAATGATGAAAACATTCTGTTGAGTTCTTTCAATATATTACACTATTACCCTTTGGCTAATATTACCCCTGTGGAATGGAAGATTCTTAGAATTGCCTATTCTGCCGGCTATTACTCGTGGCCAAGGACAGCACAGCTTTCAAAGATATCAAATTCCGTGGGCGCTTCTAAGACCAGCGTGCTGTATCACCTGAGAAATGGAGAGAGGAAGATTTTACAGAAGTTCTTGGGAAATTAATTATTCATTGCTGTAACACAGCCTCGCCTAACTTTTTCGTTGGCAATTTTATCAGTGGGAAAATAAATGTCTCAACGGTCAAAATATTCTGAGTAAAACTTTAACCTGTTACAAGGTAACTTTAAATATTTCTAACTAGTGCATCTTAATATGGTAGACCCTAGGTACGATCCTGAAAATATTGCAGGAAGGCTAGAACGATTACCGCGTAGCAGTTTTCATGTAAAATTTGCTCTTATGCTTACAAGCGGAGAGTGGGCTGAGAGCTTAATGTTGCTTGGAAATGGAGCTATTCTTGGGCTTGTTGCAACAGCTTTTGCCTTAACCGGAGATTTGTCCACATATGCACTTCCGGCATTCTTCTTTGTTGGCGAGTTCATAGGTTCCATTCTATTCGGAAGGCTTGCAGATACCAGAGGAAGAAGGGCAGTGTTCCTGATCAATCAATTGTTATTCGGTCTTGGAATGATTATTGCCGGATTCATGACCGATTGGCAACTTGTTGCAATATTCGTATTGATAGGCGGTATAGGAGTTGGAGGGGAGTTCCCACTGGTAGACAGTTATGGAACTGAAGTTTTCACTGGAAAAAACAGGGGAGCGTGGCTTGCCCTGATCTATACCATAGCGGTTACATCTGCACCCTTGATAATATACATCACATCACTGACCGCCAGTATCCCATATTACTCTTTCAGGATACCACTCTGGATCATGGGGATATCAGGGATAATTGTCTGGTTGGTAAGATTCAGATTAAAGGAATCCCCGAGATGGCTGGCGAATCATGGAAAGATGAAAGAAGCCGAAAAGATGATGGACAAGATAGAAGATGAGGTAAAGAAGAGTACCGGGTTAAAAGAACTCCCACCTGTTACGGACACTCTTGAGACCCCGATTCAGGTTTCTAAATATAAGGACATATTTGCAAAGGACGTGAGAAAGACCACTATAATGATGGCGATTTTTATGTTTTTCCAGTCTGGCATATTTTATGGATTCGTCACGTTTGCCCCAGGATTGGTCGTAGTAGCGTATCCCAAGAGCGATCCATTAGGAGCTGCAGCGGTGATATTCTCTGGTTTCCTGGTAGGAAGCGTGTTCAATATTTTCATTATAGACAAAATAGAAAGAAAGTGGGGTATTATAATGTTCGCCATCCTTGGTGGAGTTTTCGGAACATTCTTTGCTATAATTCATGGGCTAGATGAAGCAGTCATCTTTGGATTCCTAACAGCTTTCATGCTGTGGAACTTCTCGAACTTCATGCATCAATATAACGCAGAGATCTTCCCTACAAGGGTCAGAACCACAGCAGCCGGGTTCGTCTATTCTATAAGCAGGATCTCAACAACAATTCTTGTCCTGTTTATTGTATTTTTCATAGGCGCCAAAAACGCACCTGGCATATTCACGTTTGTGTGGATTCTGGTTGTCATAGTTTCCCTAGTTCTAATACTGCTGGGTCCAAAAAGCACAAGGAGATTTGTTGAGCAGATTGCAAATTAGGACCTTTCCTAATTTTTAACACTTTTTTATTCTGTTAACTTATCCCGATTCACACTTCCATTTTGTATCACTTTTTTAGCGAAGTTGATCATACCTCCAGCCATCAGTATATCCCTTGGTATACCAGACGGCGAGGTGAAATGCAACACCGAATTCTGCGAACGGATTTCCTCGTCCTCGAATGATACTGTTACCTCGTCACAATCACTGAATAACGTATCGAAATTATATGTACCTACGAATAGCCCAACATTAATAGCGTTTCTGAAGAAAAGCCTCGAAAAACTTTTTGCAAATACCCCGCCTATTCCTATTTCCCTGAGCAGGGCTGGGGCCTGTTCCCGAGATGATCCTGATCCAAAGTTTTCCCCAGCTATTATGATATCGTCCCTTTTTACCTGCTTCGAAAAGTTCGGGTAAATGGATTCAAAGCAGTGAACCTTTTGCGACTCTAGAGGCAAATGCAAGTAGCCGCCAGGCGCAATAACGTCTGTATCAATGTTATTTCCAAACAGAAATATTCTTGCCATTTCACTCACCCGGTACAGTTATCTTGCCTGAAATTGCACTTGCCGCAGCAACATAAGAATTTGCAATATATACCTTACTGGTGGGATCGCCCATTCTCCCCCTAAAATTCCTGTTTATGTTCGTTATGCATACTTCATCTTTCGCCAAGACGCCCATATGCAAACCTGCACACGCTCCACAAGTTGGAGGAGCGACCGTTGCACCTGATTCCACGAAGATTCCTATAAGACCTTCTTCTAGAGCATGTTTATAAATGTTCCTTGTAGCAGGAACAATAATCAATTTAACTCCGCTTTTCACACGATTCCCCTTTAAAATTTTTGCTGTTTCTCTCATGTCTGAGAGTGTGCCGTTTGAACAGTTTCCAATGTAAACCTGATCGACATCTGTTCCCTCATAGTCCACAACTGGCTTTACGTTACCAGGTGAATACGGTGCTGCAATAAGTGGAACCATTCCTTCCATTCCTAGATCCAGTTCTTCGTAATCCGATCCGTAATCAGAAATAACATCAGCGCCGAGATTGTGTAGAGCCTCGTTCATGATAATGGATGTCTTCGCTCCAGCCTCAACGGTCATGTTCGCTATGGCGAGGTTGTCGTCCTGGGACATGTCGCATTCCTTATCAAGCCTTACCTCTATTGATTTGTAATTTGCCCCGTTTGTCCCGAGGATAGATAGAATTTTTAAAACTACATCTTTTCCGGTTACGAACTTACCCCTTTTACCATGCACTCTAACTAGAATAGTTTCTGGAACTTTGAACCACAATTTACCGATTGAAATGAGTGCGGCCATATCTGTAGAACCGAGACCGATACCCATTGCGCCAACCGCGCCAGCAGTAACAGTATGAGAATCTGTTCCCGCAACAAGCATCCCGGGTAGAATAATCCCATTCTCAATCAGGAGGGTGTGCTCGATCCCTTCACCCCATGGGATAACTGTCCAGCCTCTATTTTTTGCAAATTCGACAAGATTTTTCTCGTTGTTTGAACTGGCAACATCCTTTGGTGGGAAAATGTGATCATTAACTACAACGATCTGCCCAGCAAATCTCACATTCCCATTGTCTATCCGCTTCATACTCTCAATTGTCATTGGCCCAAGGACATCGTGAAGATAGACCAGATCGGGACTTGCCCAAACAAAGTCTCCCGCCGTTACGTCTTTGCCGGTTACACGTGAAAATATTTTCTCTGCTGATGTCCTGCGATTATGAATCATTTTTCTGTATCACCTGAATCAAGCACTCAACTTTTATTCAGGTAGTATTCAATACGAGAGAGATAAACATTTTGTATTCTGAAAGTTAATTAAAAAACGTGAGAGAATTTTTGTTATGCTTCTTCAG
This sequence comes from Thermoplasmatales archaeon, assembly GCA_026127925.1. NCBI lineage: Archaea > Methanobacteriati > Thermoplasmatota > Thermoplasmata > Thermoplasmatales > Thermoplasmatales archaeon. Next base: position 32,091 of record JAJSLM010000006.1, on the reverse strand, counting down.
ACGTACCAGAAACCTCCGAAAGGTTATGGGAGGGCCTTGGAGTGGCCACAATGAACAACAGGCAAAGCACAAGTGGAATTATGAGTACGTAAATTCCAGCTAAATAGTAACCGACTATTTTTATCATAGCTCCCATCAGGCTTGATCCGATAATTGTTCCAACATTGAATATAAGAAACATGAATCCAACTGCTGACCCTCTCCATTGGTCTTCAACAGTTTCCTGTGCAAATGCTGCAGTGTTGGAATAAATACCGTACCCCGCACCGAAGAGTATTGTGCCTATGGCCGCCGTCAGCACTATCGGGGTCTTTAGGAATAGTATAAGAGAGCTCACCACAAGGACTGACCCCGAAATAATCAGGACAAGTTTCCTCATCACTCTGTCTCCAAGGATTCCTCCTGGCAGAACTAGGATCAGGTATGCAAGACCAAAGAAAGAGTATATGAAAGTAGCTTCAGTTTCAGTGAAGCCGAAGTTGATTAGGTAAGGAGTGAAATAGCTCTCGAAAGCAAAGAAGGCGATGCCGAAAAACAGGAAGGAAATGGATATGAGAATCAGTGAACTGTTAAGGATCTCCAGGATGTTTCCTTTCGGTTTTTTGTACAATTTGTACTTTGATGGAACAAGGGCAACAACAGTAGCTATCAGGGCCACTCCTGCCACACCAGCGATTATAAATGGTATATCAAACGTGGAGACTGTTGAAAACCGGGAATAGATATAAGGCGACACGAACAGCCCAAGACCAAAGGCAATCCCTTCAGATGCAATGACTGTCTGCCTTGCTCTAGGCCGAATGTCACCTAGGAATGCAATTATTTCAGGCTGGATCATTCCTGTACCAAAACCAACCAAGAATCTGTATGCAACCAATTCGTATTTATTAGTAACAAAACCCGTAAGTGTGGAAAAAAGAGATATTATTGCCAAGGAAATAAGAATGCCATCCCTTGTTGTAATCTTGTCGAAGATGTACCCACCAATCACGCTGAATATCGCTATTCCAGCTGCAAATCCTGAGCCAGCAATTCCAATGTAAATCGAATTCGGGCTGAGATGTATGGCACTGACAATAAACGTCCCACCAAAGAAGAAAAGGTTAGCGTCAAAACCAACAAGGAACATTCCAAGAGCGACAGGTATGACTACCTTCAACAACCCTCCAATAGTACTTGCCTCTTTTATTACTGTTATATCACTCTTTTGTCCATCCATGATACTTTCTAGCACGTTAAGACGTATCACTATTTAACTTTTTTTTAATAATTAATTTCCATTAGTAATATCCTAAACGAATCAATTCAATTTATCTAAAGTCCCATGGCTTTTCTTCAGATAGTATGCGATAAGCCTGCGTAAAAAAAGATGTTAGTTTTATTCTTTAAACTATAGTAGGCTAATATATCAGTCAATATATTCATATAGAAATCTCGCGTCCCTTTCAGCATGCAAAGTGAAGATGACGAAATTAAGGATATAATTGCCAGAGTCAACAGAATCCCAGTTTGGTCGCTCCCTGCTTCTTTCCTTGCAATATTGGGATTGGGGTATTTTTTTCACATTCTATGACATATCAGATATAGGACTAGCAATGCCTGCCATTTCTGCCCAGTTCCACATAGGCACGTCCATGAGTCTTTTCATAGCGCTCTCTGTGGGCCTGATCGGGTACGGAATCGGTTCCTACATAATAGGAAGCACAGCTGATCTTTTTGGAAGGTATCGCTCCATGATTCTGACCATGGGCCTGACAGCGCTGGGTTCATTCGGGGATGCTATTTCTGTCAACGTGCCAGAACTGACTATCTTTAGATTCATAACTGGGCTTGGCCTTGGAGCAGATCTTAACTTAGTTTCAACTTACATAAGCGAGTTTGCACCCCCAGCAATAAGGGGAAAAATAACTGTTTGGGCATTCCTTGTTGGGATTCTCGGTCAATCTATAACGCCATTTGTGGGACTTTCACTCGTTCCTGTGTTCTATACTGGATGGAGATGGCTTTTCGGTATAGGTGCCATAATCGCCTTTGTGGCTCTTATTCTGAGGTTCGAACTTCCGGAATCACCAAGGTGGCTGGCAACAAAGAAGAAAGATATCCCAAAGGCAAGAAAAGTTCTTGAATTGATGGAAAGGACTGCATTGAAAAAGGTCAAAAAGTTGCCTGAACCTGTCTTGAGCGATGTTGTAATCGAAAAACAAAAGTACCCAACCCTATATCTGTTTAAGAAACCATATTCAAGCCGACTTGCACTATTAGTCTTTGTTTGGTTCTTCTGGTACATCGGTAATTATGCGTTTCTAGGCGATGCTGCTACCATGCTATCCAGTGCGGGATTCACTATCGCTTCATCTATCCTGTTTCTCGCGGTCGGAGCTGTCGGATATCCCGTTGGTGCAGCCATTATGATTGCCGTAGCTGATAAGTTTGAGAGGAAATACATAATATTCGTTGATACTGTTGTATGGTTTGTGGGATTGATAATCTTCTCACTAAAAACTACTGATGCTGTGTTCGTTGGATCGTTCATGGCATCACTGGCTTTAGGCATGTACCTGCAGGTTGCTTACACGTACACTGCTGAGAATTATCCAACGAGAGCAAGGAGTTCTGGATTTGCTTTAACTGACGGGATTGGGCACCTTGGCGGAGCTTTCGGTGCATTATTTCTCCCATTTCTTGTGGCAACATATTCGTTTTCTATTGGTTTTGAATTCATAGCGGTCACTGGACTTATTGCAGGTATACTCGTAATAGTTGGTGGGGCAAAAGCTACACGGATGACGCTGGAGGAGGTATCAGCCTGAGTCAGAAAATGTAGGAATAAAATTATTGCGATATATATAATGCCACAACAATATTTTCAAGAATCGAATATAACCTAGCAATTGTTTATTACAAGTTAAGTCATTAATTATCATATGAGGAACGAAGTAAGCAGTGGAATACTTGTCTTTCGCGAGGTTAATGATAAAAGGGAGTATCTTTTCCTTAAAAAAGGCGAAGATTATTTGGACTTTCCCAAAGGGCATATTGAAAAAGGCGAAAGCGAAATAACCGCTGCAAAAAGAGAAACCAGGGAAGAATCTGGTCTAGAAATAGAACCTATGCCTGGCTTCAGAGAAATGATAAACTACCATTTCAAGTCAAACGGCGTCACAGTAAATAAAAAAGTCATAGTATTCGTTGGAGAAGCGAATAACGGGTCTAAGCCCAGAATTTCCAGCGAACATATCGGATTCAAGTGGCTTGATTACAAAACCGCAATGAAGGAACTCCGATATCTAACGCAGAAAGATTTGCTTGAAAAGGTCGAGAACTTCCTGAATCAGAAAAAGCTGTGAGAATAAAGCAATTGATGCCGTATTTGTCAATATGGCCCTTTAATGGTTGTTAATTCATCGTACTTTAATTGTTCCACCTGACGGACTCCCAGCCGGTTTTTGCCGTAGAATCAATTGAAATAGCGAGAGTGGTCCCTTCCCTCTATCCTGTGGTTCTTTGAGTCTGTAGAAGAGGAAAGAGGAAAGGAATCTACCCGAAAATATAATCAAATAAGCAATCGTTAGCGATATACCCAGAGGCATGAAAGATATGAACGCCTGGAGCAGATAACCCCCCGTTAGAGCACCAAACAGGTAAACTAAGCCGTTGAATCCGTTTAGGATGGATATGAATTCGCCCCTCCTGTCAACGGGAATTATATCAAGCAAGTAGGAATTCATGACTACGTTTTGAAGGGCACTAAGTCCTCCACTGTAGAGTTCAAGTATTATGAACTCCTGGAAGTTGTGAAAGAATGCATAGAATATTGGAATCAGACTGAGCATTACTCGGTTGAGGAATATAAGTGGAGGTCGATTGATTTTGTCCGTTATCCTTCCAACCATGAATTGGAAAAACACAGTTGTCGCAGATGCAGCAACAGTAAGGTAAGCAATCTCAGAAAGGTTAAAGTGCATCAGATCCACGATCGTTAATGGGAAAAGGGGCCAGGCCATGGACCAGAAATAGCCCTGGATGTTCATGGCCAGGAAATATCTGTAGAACAGTTTCTCCCCCTTCAAGGTTTTCATGGTTTCTAGTAGGCTTTTTTTCGAGACCGAAGAGTGCTTTTTCTCCCTTATAAGTGCAACAACTATGATAGAGATCAGGTATGATACTGCAGCGACAAAGAAAGGTATCCTGATTTCACTTGTAACCTTGCCAGTGAAGAAAATGGACATTAAGAGTAGGGAAATGATTGTTCCAACTGATGCGAGATTGTTCACTATAGATAGAAATTTTCCTCTGGAGGATGATTCAGCCTGCTCGGCAATCAACGAGAACCAATTTACTGTGATCATGGAACCGAAAAAGGATATTCCGCCATATGCGATAATCAGCTCAACTGGTGTTTTTACAACTCCCATTAGAAACCACAGAAGGGCAAGTATCGCTCCGCCGACCACCAGAAAGAATTTTCTCACACCGAATCTATCGCTCATTCTCCCCCAGAACAGCTGAGCTCCGTTTCCAACAGAGTTTGCAGCGGACTGAAGCCAGCCCATTTCTGCAGGGGAAGCTCCAAGGAATGCACCATAAACCCCGACAAACGCTGAAGCTGCAGTTGCTCCAACTGCAACAATGAACGATCTCAGCGCTATGATTGTTTTGTTGTTCATCAAAAGGCCTTTAGAATTTAAATTCAATGTGTAACTTGATTTTTTACAAAAATATTTCGTAGCAGCCGAATCTAGCCGGAAAAGAAAAGTACCCGAAGTGCTAGGAGAAACTTATTTACATTAGGGTGATAATCTTCCATTATGGTTTCTAACTTTTCCGTGGAAAACAAGAAGATACTGATAACTGGTGGGGCTGGCTTTATTGGGTCCAATATGGTAAGAAGACTGCTTCCGAACAATGAGGTCACCGTTCTGGATGATCTTTCGGGAGTTGATAGAAGGTACATTGAAGAGTTTGAAGGCAACAGAAACTTCAAGTTCATCAAGGACGACATAAACTCCATATTTGATATTCAGGACGCCATAAATTTTGATCTCGTTATACACCTGGCAGCAAATTCTGATGTCCGAAATGGTTCAATAGATCCGTCAATAGATTTCAAAAGCAACACTCAAGGCACTTTCAACGTATTGGAATTCATGAGGAGAAAGGAAATTCCTGAGATCATGTTTTCATCAAGCTCAACAGTTTATGGTGAAACAGACGTGCTGCCTACACCGGAAGATTACGGCCCATATATGCCGATATCAAGTTATGGCGCCTCCAAGATGTCTGGTGAGGGCTTCATATTTGCATACTCGCATTATTATGGAATAAGAGGAAGCATTTTCCGTTTTGCGAACATAGTCGGGAGAAATTCAACTCACGGCGTTATCCATGATTTTATCAACAAGCTGATGGCCAACAAGAAGGAGCTGGAAATCCTTGGAGATGGCACGCAAAGAAAATCGTATATGCACGTAGATGACTGCGTGGGTTCAATGATCTATGTACACAGCAAGATCAAGAAGACAGACGTTGTAAATCTGGGAAACAGTGGCGTAACCTCAGTTAGGACAATAGCTGACACAGTAACTTCCCAGATGGGGCTTCACAATGTAAAATATGTGTTCACCGGCGGCGTGGACGGAAGAGGATGGAAGGGGGACGTCAAAGTTGCACAGCTCGACATTAAAAAACTTGAAGGTATGGGATGGAAGAACAAATTCACAAGTGATGAGGCTGTTACCAAGGCAACTGCAGAAATACTGGAGCAGAGAGGAATTTCCAAAAAATCATGATGAATGTTTCACAAACCACTCAACAGCTTTCTTAAGATAGGTTTCCTGATGCAGCTTCTCCTTGAAGCCATGGCCTTCTCTCGGGAATATTATTAACTCAGCATCTTTTCCCTGATCCTTTAGAGCCCTATAGAACTGTATGTACTGTCCTACCGGGACATATTTATCCATCTCTCCGTGCATCAGAAGTATCGGTGCCCTGACTTTGTCAACATAATTTATTGGAGAGAATTTCTCATAAAGTTTGTGGGAGTAAGGATCGTCATCCATGTGAAGTCGATCCCACGTCGAAAGATTTGAAGTCCCGTGGAAACTCAACCAGTCGCTTATGCCGAAGAGTGAAACACTTGCCTTGAAAATGTCCGTCTGCGTGATGGCCCATGCGCTCATGAATCCTCCATATGATCCGCCAGTTATGAAAATGTTATTAGATTTCAGCCGACCTGTTGTTCTGAGGAATTGAATCCCCGACAGTATGTCCTGAAAGTCTTTCCCACCAAGATCCCCGATGTTCGATTCGGCATACTTCCTCCCTTTCCCGATACTCCCTCTGTAGTTCGGGGAAAAGACGGAGAAGCCATTATCAAGATACAAGTTATTTCTGCTAAGGAATACCAATCCGGAAAATGATGTTGGCCCGCCATGAACATCAACTACGAGTGGTTTATCTGGCCCCAGGCTCCTCAGGAGTCCGTATATCTCTAATCCATCATCTGCTTTCCATTTGAGAATTTCGTATGGATATTTTTTTAGATTTTCTTTCATGCCCATATTATCGGAGCTTATTGTATCGGTAGATCCGCTCAGTGAGAGAAGAATTACTTCCTGAGGTAGCAAATCATCGGAGAAAACAAATGCCAAATGATCTTCGGAAAGAGAGAACTCTGGAGATCCCAAGGGATACACCGTGCCAGGTGCCTTCCATATGTCGGTCCACCTTCCATCAAACACAGATACTCCGAAATTCAACTCCATTGTCCAGAGCGCGTAAATTCTGCCATCTTTACCCCAAGAGAGATCTGAGTAGCTTTTTTCCATTCCTTTCGTTACATTGGAGCTACTATTAGATGATAGATTGGTTACAATTATGTCACCAGAATTAACACCGCGATCGCTCCATAATGATTCGAGGAAAGCTATGTTCTTCCCGTCTGGGGAAATTCGTGGCCTTGCTATCTGCCGCCTTCCTGGATCGTAAAGAAGAGTTCGCTCGCCGTCAGAAATATTAAGGGTATAGAGCTTTGCTTCGTACCATGAGCTTTCGGTGGGATTGTCCGAACCGACAGCCACTATAGTATTTCTTAAAACATTGAATTCCCAAATCTGCAAATCGGAGGTAATCTTTCCTATACCGTCGGAAGGATTGTATAAATACAGTGACCAGAATGGATCCTCTTTATCGAAAAAAATTGGATCGTCTCCCAGTGCTCTTCTTTCCAGCTTATCTTTTGCCATAGGATCTGACATCAAAAGTATCAATGATTCATCGTCTTTCCATTCAATTGAATGGATGCTAGTTTCAACCGCAAGTTTTTCTTCCCTGTGAGTTTCCAGGTGGTGAATCACCAGGTAATCCGATTTTCCTTTCTTCTGCACGATAGCTATTTTTGTTCCTGAAGGGTTGAGTTTTGCGTCGGAATAACTGGCACCCGGATCACTGAATTTCTTTACAATTCCATGGGTGCTGATCTGCCGTATGATAACTGAGCTCTCTGTCTGCATTTTCTTTGTTTTAAATGTTGCCGACGACACATAACTCACAATATCCCTGCTAAGCCTAAGATCCACAGTATCTAGGTTTCTGTAGGAAAAATAATTGTCAAAAAATTCTTCATTATCCATTGCGGGTCATTGAACAAGTATTATAAAATATTTCACAATTCTATAACTAAGATGGAGAGAACAAACGAACTCGTATTCACCAAGGACAGAGTGAAAACTGACCTAATGTTATACAAGGAAAAAGCCGAACTCCTGATTCCGAAGGTAAACGAGGAAAACAGGTTTCATGCACTGTGCAATGGAAACACCACGAGATTTTTCATAACAAGCACATCTCTTGAAGATCTAAACAGGATGAGGTTCTTCTTCTACAGGCTCTATGATGCAATAACAGAAGACGCAGATGTTGATTTTAACAATTTCTCAAATCGTTTTGTGCTTGCAAACTTAAGAAACTTCAGAAAAGACCGTGAAGAATACTACCCAAGATTTGCAAGAAATCTCCTTGAATTCTCAGAGATGGACGAAGAAACACCGCTTCTCTACACGGTCATAATCAGATCGGCGAGGACATTGTTATTAAAGAGAGTTCGTTTCAATTTCCTGGTCATGGTTTCATCTTCGTCAAGATACGGGCTATCAAGAATACATGGCTACATCCTTCAAGAGATGATTGCCATGAAAAAAGAAGCTGGGTGGAAAATGAGAACACCGAGAACACCATCCTTAGTCGATAATCTACTAAAGAATCCATTCAATCTTGTAAATTTCATAAGGATCCCTTCGGAGCATGACACCATAGTTTAGATTCCTTAATGAAACTACGACTATAATATACCGATGTGTTTCAGTTCCATAAAATTCTGCCTGTATAATGTACAATATTTTGTGGCTTTGTATATTGCGCTGATCATGCTGCTTTCATTTGCGATACCATGGCCGGCTATATCGAACGCCGTTCCATGGTCCACCGAGGTTCTCAGGAATGGTAGGCCTGTATTCAAGCTGACCGTCTCATGAAAATCAAGCATCTTAGCAGCGATATGGCCCTGGTCATGGTACATCGACAACACTATGTCAAATTTTCCCTCTGCGGCCTGGTAAAACACGCTGTCCGCGGGAAATGGTCCTGAGACTTCATACTTCTCTTTTAAAGCATCCACCGCAGGTCTTATTATCGTAAGTTCCTCGCTTCCAAGCAATCCATTTTCTCCGGCATGCGGATTGATGGCAGCAACCCCAATCCTTTTGCCTTCTATACCAAGCAATCTGAGCGCGATGTAGGAACTTTCTATGCCATTGATTACTGTTTCGACGGTTATGGTCCTCAACGCTTGCAGGAGTGGAGCATGTTTCGTGAGAAACAAAATTCTCAAATTTTTCGTCTCAAATACCGTTGAAACATGCCTTTCGCCAGATAGCCTAGAAAATAATTGTGTGTGGTCGATGTCCTTTGAGCCTGCCAATCGAAGAGATTCCTTGCTTATAGGCGCAGTTACTACTGCGTCAATCTCGCCCTTCAGTGCCATATTCGTAGCGAGTTCAATGGCATGTATCGACACCAACCCGCCTGATTCTGATGGACCTTTCAGCAGTGCGTCGCTGCTTCCAGCATCGATAAGTTCAACATTGTCATTTAGATCAACGCGGATACTACTCCATGTTTTCCCAAGATTCGAAATGTCGCCGATAAGGAAAAATTGAATGCCATCCCTATCTAATTTTTTCAAAGCTTTCAGGGTTATTTCTGTACCTATCCCGGCAGGATCACCAAGAGTAATGGCAACTTTCTTCATGGATCAGTAATGTGGTTTCAGGTCAAAAATCTAGTGTACTACCTTCAAATGGAATCCTGATCATTTCGCGCTCTCTCATTGAAGTAAGCTGTTCTAGAGATTCTTGTGTAAGGTGGATAGGAATAAGGGTCCTACTTCTCGATTCGGCACGAACACGTATTGCGTCCGAAACCGTAGAATGCTTCCACCGTGCAGCCACATCGGCCATGTGATCCGGATAAGTGCATTCATGCAGGAGGTAATCTGATCGTTCTGCTAGTTCCGCGACAGAAGTGGAATATGTTGTATCTCCGGTGTAAACTAATGACTTGCCTCCTGATTCGACTCTGTAAGAATTATCAGGGATTATGTGATTTGCTCTCGCTAATAGAATCCCATCATAGTCCTTGTTTTCCACAAATTTCACGGACACATCAAACGAGTCAGGGGTGTTCACCAGTCTAAGTATTTCATTAGTGCTCTTCTCTATACCTTCTGGACCTATCACAACCATCTGATCTCTGATCTTATTTATGGCCCTTAACCAGAGAAGTTCGGCGAGCCCGGCATAATGATCAAGATGCATGTGCGAAATCAAGACGGTCTCTATGTTTGCCAGCGGAACCTTATTATCAAAGAGCGACTCAACAGTATGCGGCCCACAATCAAACAATATCTTCTCATCGAGCAGGATTGAAGAATTCCTCTTTCCTGCAGAAAGATGAGAGGACCACGTTCCAAGAAATCTGATCATTAGATCACCTTGAAAGCTCCTCAAGGGACTTTCCCGTTGTCTCTACGCCTAAGAGCAATGTTGCTGTTCTGCTTTTAAGAGCAAAGGCAGAGAAGAAAAAAAGACCACACCTAGGGACTCCAAACAAATAAGAAAATTCTGAAGCAATTATGAGAAAACTATGTTTGACACCGATAAACAAAGTACCAAGACTATATAAAAAAAGACTTATTGAAGAAAACAGTGTCATTTTAGCAGAGCGTCTCCAAGATTTTTCTAAGAACAGAAATCAAGAACGGAGGATTATTCGTTTCCTTTTCTTCCATACTTAAAGATTAAGTCCTAGTCAAGGATAAAACTTTAGAATATAGAATATATAGGAAACCGCGTTATTTTCACAACTTTCGATTCCTATAAGTGTATCTCAATGTTATGTCGCTGATTATATCCATAGCATCCACAAACCTATCGGTAACTTCCTCGAGATCTTCATAAATCTCCTTGTATTTTATTATCTCCTTAATGTCTTTTCTGTGCATTACTGTCTTAAGGGCCCTTCGCAATATGTCGTCAGCAATGTTTTCGCTTCTGGAGCATTCCTTGTAAAGCCCCATGATTTGTTCGCGTATTTCCAATACCGCTTCTGTGTTGGCATCCTGCAGATCATTGAGTTTATTCACTGCCTCACGTACAAATCTCACCTCATCAAGTATGGTGTTTGAGAGATCCCTTATGTAAGAATCGCTTTTGTTTATCTCGTAAAGGAATATCCTTGAGCTTGCCATCTCCTCAGTGTCTATTATGTCATCGAGCCTCTTCGCAAGGTGCGATATGTCCATGTACGCTATGGTATTTGACCGTATATTCACAATGTAATCAAGAATATCATGAACATATCTATCAGCATTATGCTCATAATTTTTTATCTTCTTGAACAGCGCTTCCGGATCCTCTATGCTTTGCTCTTTCAAGATTTCGTTCATTGACCGCGATGCTTTTTCTATGTAGTCAAGGAGATTTTCGAACTCGTCCGCCAGTGTGGTTGTAACCAGTCCAAGCTCGATCTCGCCTGATGTGAGTGCGAGAGATCTCCTCTTTGTTTCAGGCAACAGAGCCAGAGTTATTGCAAAACCTGCAATTGAGAATACACCGAGCATTCCGATAAGGTTAAACTTGCCTATGTCCACAAGGAGTATGGGGAAAAGAAGCGCCGATATTGCAGCACCGAGCTTTCCGCTCATAGATGCAATTCCATGCCCTCTGGCACGGAAAGCTGTCGGATAAAGCTCTACAGGATAGACATAAGTCGTTGTATTTGCGCCATAATTCGTGAAGAAAAACGTCATTGCATAAACGGCAAAGAACATTAATGTTGAGACTGCAAGTATCCTGGCTCCCAATAAAGCAAGTGTGAGGAAGGCCGCACCCGTAATCAAAAACCCTATGTACTGCATTGATTTCCGCCCCTGCCTGTCTATGAGTGCGACCGCAACCCAGTACCCTGGAACAGAAGCGACAATCAGCAGAAGTGCAGTAGCGTCCGTCGGAGCGAGAAGGCCTTTCAGGCCGAGGAGACGAGTCATGTAAGGAGTGAAAATTGTAGTGCCATAATAGGATGAATCCATGAGGAACCAGGTGGCAGAAGTTGCAAAAGCAATCTTCCAATGTTTTCTCAAAAAACTCCAGATATCTTTTTCAGATCCACCGGATTTTCCATTTTCTTTTCTCTCACTTTTTATTGAGTCCGTTGTTTCTTTGTATGAATCATTTGCGTTATCCCTGTTTCTCATGCTTTGCCTGTACCATGGCGTTTCCTTCAGTGTGACCCGATAATACAGGACTATCGCTACAGGGACTGCGCCAACACCAAGAAGAAGCCGCCACACAATATCCGGTGCCACATGGAAGCTCAAAAGCCCTACTGCCATGACTATACCAGCTATTATCCCAAAGCCTTGCATTGCAAATGTCGATGAAATCAGCTTTCCTCGATCCCTGATATTTGCATACTCTGCAACGATTGTCGAACTCAGCGGATAATCTCCACCGATCCCAACACCAAGGAGAAATCTCCAGAACAGGAGCATGTAAAGATTGATAGATAGAGCGGAACCAATAGCTCCGATGATTAGAAGAGTTACAGTGATCCAGAATGCATTTTTTCTTCCAAATTTATCTCCGATGTATCCGAATATTATCGGCCCTATGACTGCGCCAAAGAGAGCTATACTTGCAAGTATCCCTAGTTCTGCATTACTGACATTGAATATAGGTTCGAGAATAAGCAGGACAATGCCTATGACAAAAAGATCATATGCATCCGTGAAAAAACTCATTCCAGAGATGAGCATTATATGGATCTGATCTCTCGAAAGCCTTGATGTCTCCATATGAGAGAGACTCATCTCAGAATTATCTTGTTCAGGCAACTACATCACTCACAGATTTATGTCCAACGATGCGGGACTTATGTGTTGAGGTCATAAATCTAAAAAGAATATAAATCTCGTGCATAACGATACCAGTTTCACCTTTTACCAGACTGCAGAGAAAATTTTGGAACTGTGTATTTCCTGCGAGAGGAGAATGGATGAAAATAGTGCCCGTTGCCTTCGTAGAATTTTGAGAAGAATTCCACATAAATCAACCTTGCGCCCTGTATACCTGGCTCCAGAATAGCGATCAACAGAATGAATGTCTGGCCTATTAAAAGTATGAGAATCCCTACAATCGCGTAAAGGGGAGATTTCACAAGTCCTTTGAGAAATATAAAATCAACTATATAAGACAGAATCACGGATGCAAGCAGGATGCCCAGAATTCTTGTGTACGAAAGTATATGGCTTATCATAGAAGGCAATTCTACCGCTCCTTCTCCACCGAGTGTGAGAAGCACCATAGCGATACCGATTATAATCAATGCAAGAGTAACTGTGTAGATTATAGAAGCAGTTGATGCGAAGCCCAGCGAGAAGGTCGAGGTGTGGATCAAATTGAGGCCGAACATGGATATTCCCCAGGCAAATGCAAGCCATCCAACTTTGCCAAAAACGCCCTTCTTTTTCTTTTTGGCAGCTTCGTTGAATACACCCAGGATTAGGCCGAAAGAGACAACTGCTAGACCGATATAGCCGCTAATTAACAAAAGCTTGGGTAGGGTAACGGTGCTTGGCACTAGCACAACAGGAGTCGGAGGGAATGCACCGATGTGGGCCGTAAATGGCTGGAGTGTGGAAAACACTGTCACAGGAAGGAGAGGGAAGCCGAAGAAACTGTTGAAGAGAAGACCAGCAGCAATCGCAGCTATGGAAGCGGGAATAAGTGCCCGGGAAAGTACAAGCAAAGCGTTTGCGCCAAACATCTTTAATACAAACTGCCTGAGGAATTTTGGAACCACGGACTTGCCGGATGGTTTAAGGATCCTCTTCTTCATCCATAGCGCAATGGCGAGTATCGCGACCCCATAACCCCAGTCCCCGACCATTATGCCGAAGAATACAGGGAATATTATTGCGAAAATAAGTGTTGGATCGATCTCGTATTCTTTTGGAAGCGAATAGAAGCGAATGAAAAATTCAAACAGCTTGAACCTCCTTGGATTGTCAAACAGCGTTGGCGGATCCTCGTCCGAGTTTACCTTGCTCAGAATCACTTTTTCCTCTGATGCATCATTCAAAAGCGCTGCGACGCCTTCATAATACTTTTCAGGTATCCAACCCTCAAGTGCGAATGCGTCCTTTGTTGATGCAAGTTTCTCTGAAACTTCAAGCTTGCTGTTCTCTATTTCCAGCTGCTCTGTAATCTGTGCGATGCGTTCATAATACTTATCCGAAAGTCTGGCCAGCTGTTCATTTATTTTATCAAGCTTATCCTGGGTCTCCTTATTCTTGGAAAGCAGCACTTCGCGGTACTGTGTCGGAGTTCCAGACATCGAGGGGATGTGGGTTATGTTAAACCCGTTATCGTTTGCGATCTTTGCAAGATCGGAATCTAACTTTTCCGGGATAGTTATCACGCACTTTTCTCCCGAAAGAACAATCACGGTGGCTTCACTAAGGTGTTCTTTCAAGATTCCTTTTATGATGCTTGAAGGTTTTCCGGATGATAGGTATGAGATCAGGTAAGAACCAGAGAAAATTGAGAGGTCGTAATTTATATTGATGAAGCTATCAACAATTTCCATTCTCCGGTTATTTTCCTTCTGTTCGGCCATGATATCTGATTCGGATGATTTCAATGTCTTTATCTCGTCATCGAGGTTTATCGATTCAGCTTCTTTCAAAAGATCTTCGAGGGATGGAAAATTTCTCTTCTCCTTCACTTTTATGGCTGGGAGAACGCTCTCATATCCGCGGAATTTCTGAAGATACTGGTTGACCTTTTTGTAAATGTCTGATGACCTCGGCTGAGAAAGAAGCTTTGAAACCTCAGGATCGACGTTCTCAAGCTGTATTATGCCAACGTCGTGCAACGCAGATATGATATCTGCCTTTCTGGAGTTGGATCCTATGATCCTGATTCTAACCATTTTCTCTGGTTTTAGAACCATTATAAAGACCCCAAGAATTCAGAAACAGAATCGTTTACATACTTTTCTATGTCCTCATCCGAGATTTTTATCTTCATGTTATTTGCTTTTGCCCTGCTTTCCTCAACAATGATATCTGCCTTTTTCTGAGTCTCTTCCCTAACCTGTTCAATATCGCTCTGGAATTTATTCTTGAGGCGTTCTTCAGCAGCTGCCAGTTCTTCCGAAAGCGAAGACTTGAGCTCCTCCAGTTTTTTTTCGTACTCGCGTTGGACTTCCTCGGTTTCCTTGGTTATGGAATCCTCCCTTCCCTTTATCGCCTTCAAGGACTCAAGATCTTCCACTTCATATCACCCCGAAAGCAACAAGCATCAGCAGTGTCGCTGCAATTACCGGATTGAGAATAAAGACTATTGCCCTTATTTTTATAAAACGCCTGAGATTCGTGTTCTCTTCGAGATCCCTGCTTGTTATTTTGTAATCCGAGTATTTCAGGTAAGGTTTCATCCACGGCTTTATCATATTGCTTCACCATTTTTCATAAGCTTCTTCTTTATCATCTTAAGGTTTGTGAATGTGTCACGTTCTATCTCGTCCAATCTGCCTCGTATATACCTGGCAACTGAGCTCAATTCAGGGATAAGAATATTTTCTATAGCATTAGATCTTCTCTTGGTCTTGTCGATCTCTATAAGCAATTTTCTCATTGAGTTTTCTTTCTCCGCAATTTCCAGTATTTGCCTGTAGACAATCTCAAACATGCCTATAGCATCGTTTATGGGCGCCGGTACAGAAGTGGATCGATAAAGGTTGGAAAGAATCGTCGGGCTGTACTCACTGTTGAGTTCCGGTATCTTAACACCCATCACGTTCTTCAATCCAACTTCAACCGTAGAATCTGCAGACATATAGGCTATGCGTTCAAGTTCCATCGTTCCGGAAATTATCTCTGCAGACTTAAGCGTGCTGAGCGCATTTCCAACATCGCTTCGAAGATTCTCCCTCATTCCGCTCACCTGCTTGCTTATGGCGAAGAATTCCATGACAAGGGATGAACGTTTCATCTTCAGGAGATGGAGTCCCCTTGTCGCTAGCTTGATCCTTTTTTTTATCTGGATAAGCTCGATTCTTGTGGGCTTAACTTCAAGTCGTGGCATCCTTTTTTCCCCATTTTCCGTACTTGTCAATGAATTCTCTCTTCACTCTCTTCATATCCGCCTCTGGAAGATCAGAAAGCAGATCCCATCCGATAGAGAGCGTTTCTTCTATCGTCCGATCTTCATAGAAGTCCTGATTTACATATTTTCCTTCAAAGTTTTCCGCAAACTTGAGATATTTCCTGTCGTTAGCCCCGAGTGCCTCTTCCCCGACTATTGCACTCAGTGACCTCAAGTCCTTTCCATTGGCATAAGCTGAATAAAGCTGGTCCGCAACACCCCTGTGATCCTCCCTCGTTCTTCCTTTACCTATTCCCTGGTTCATGAGCCTTGAGAGGGATGGAAGAACATCTATCGGTGGGTAGATTGATTTCCTTTCAAGTTCCCTGCTAACTACTATCTGGCCTTCTGTTATATAACCTGTAAGGTCCGGGATAGGATTCGTTATGTCATCACCTGGCATTGTAAGTATAGGTATCTGAGTTATGGACCCATTCTTACCCTTTATCTTTCCTGCCCTCTCATATATCGTGCTCAGATCGGTATACATGTAGCCCGGGTATCCGCGCCGCCCTGGAACTTCTTCACGCGCTGAGGATATCTCTCTCAGCGCCTCACAGTAATTAGTCATGTCCGTAAGGATGACCAGGATGTGCATCTCCCTTTCATACGCCAGGTACTCTGCAGTTGTAAGCGCAACCTTCGGGAGTATAATTCGCTCCATACTCGGATCAGATGAAAGGTTCAGGAAAAGGACGGACCTTGATATAGCTCCAGTCTTGGTGAATTCGCTTATGAAGTAATTGGCCTCCTCGCTGGTTATACCCATGGCACCGAAAACGACCGCGAAACTCTCACTCCCGCTGAGAACCTTGGCCTGTCTTGCTATCTGGGCCGCAAGCATATTGTGAGGCAGCCCTGATCCAGAAAATATAGGAAGCTTTTGCCCTCTAACCAGCGTGTTCATTCCATCTATCGTGGATATTCCAGTTTCAATGAACTCTGATGGCTCCTCACGTGAATAAGGATTTATTGCGTTTCCCACGATTTCTACCTTCTCCTTGCTGAGTATGCGAGGCATGTTATCTATCGGTTCTCCGAGCCCGTTGAATACCCTGCCGAGCATCTCGTCAGATACGGATACTTTAGCGGATGATCCGAGAAACTTCACCTTCGTGTTGTTAACGTCGAGACCAGTCGTTGAGCCGAATATCTGCACCACAGCCAGATTCGAGCTTGTGTCCAAAACCTGTCCCATCCTCTTTTCTCCATTTTCAAGCTCTATCTCAACCATTTCATTATAGGCGGCATCCTTCACCTTCTCGACAAAAACAAGTGGTCCCGATATCTGGTTAACAGTTTTATAACTTATAAGCGACATTATTTAGCCTCCGCCAATGAATCTATTTCCTTTTTTATCTCGCTTTGAAGATTCTCATAATAAGAATCGATCTCAGAATCTTTAACTTCCTTCATTCTTGAGATCATGGACCTGACCGGTGCTTCTTGAAGGGTTGTTATAGGTACGCCTCCTTCAATAGTGCGAGACTGAGCATTCCCAAGAGACAGTATAGATTTAAGCATAAGGTACTGCTTCTTCAGGGAACAGTACTGATCGATGTCATCAAATGCACTTTGTTGAAGAAAATCTTCCCGTATCATCCTCGCTATATCAAGAGTGTTTTTCTCCCTATCAGGTAAGGAGTCATAACCAACCAGCTGAGCAACTTCTTGGAGCTCTGCCTCCTTTTGAAGTAGCTCCATCGCACTTCCAAACTGCTTCGTGAAATCCTCTGCGACGTTCTTGTCGAACCAAGTCGTCAGATCTTTGTGATATAGAGAGTAGCTGTTCAACCAGTTTATGGATGGGAAATGCCTCCTCGAAGCAAGTGACGCATCGAGCGCCCAGAACACACGGGTGACCCTCAGAGTGTTTTGAGAAACGGGCTCGGATATATCCCCCCCTGGAGGTGAAACAGCTCCGACTATCGTTACTGATCCATGCCTTGAATCATCTGAAAGAACGATCGAGTTCCCGGAACGCTCGTAGAATTCGGCGAGTCTCCTGCCCAAATATGCGGGATACCCCTCTTCGCCTGGCATTTCCTCAAGCCTTCCTGAAATTTCCCTCAAGGCTTCTGCCCATCTAGATGTACTGTCTGCCATAAGCGCAACATCATATCCCATGTCACGGTAATACTCCGCTATGGTTATTCCAGTGTAGATACTGGCCTCCCTGGCAGCAACCGGCATGTTCGAGGTGTTTGCAATCAGGACCGTTCTCTCCATCAGAGGTTTTCCGGACCTTGGATCAACGAGTTCCGGGAAAGTCGAAAGTATTTCTGTCATCTCATTTCCCCGTTCACCACATCCAACATAGATTACGATATCGCTGTCTGCCCATTTTGAAAGCTGGTGCTGAACAACTGTATTGTGCAAAACTATACCGCCATGCCCGCCAATAAAGTTGAAATTATCATCGGGAAGTGAGAAATCATAGACGTCAAACTCTCCATTTTCGACAGAGATTTCGATGATTTCATCGGCGAAAACACCACTATCTGCAACCATTGTGTCAGCTTCTTCGGAAAGAATTTGTGACAAGGTTAATCCGCCATTATTCGAACTTACAGATATACTTTCAGCTGAACTGTTCTCAACATGAAGCGAGAATGAATCATTTTCATAAGATAGTGTATGGAATTGACCAAGGCGAGCAAGAAGATATGAAAATTGATCAAGAGATTCAGCATTTTCAAAATTCACTTTCTCATCTGAAGAGGTTTCGAGAACAGTGTTCACGAACGCACTGACGGAGGCATCGGATGAAGTCATTATAGATTCCGGAATGATCTTCCTCCCTTCCTGATCCAGAGCTATACTTCTAACAAAACTTGAAATTATCTTGCTCTCTATAACTATCGTACCCTCAGATGAATTCTCAGTTATAACCGTCGGCCCAAACAGGCGGTCTACACGGTTTAGCAGAGACCTTTCACCCAGGCGAGGTTTCAGCGATAACTTATTGTCGTTGATGTTCCCGGAACAGAAGAATATTGCAAGAAAGACGGCAAGATCAGGATTCATCCTTTGCGGAATAGCGTGCTCGTCGCCGTTTGAAGAAAAGCGAACGATACTGTCTTCTGCATTAATGGTTATCTTATTGACGGATAGGATTCTATCTCCTTCCTTTAGATCTTTGGCCATGACTTCGGATATGTTTGAATCACTTCCAACAGAGAAAAGTTTGTGCACTGGAGTTACCTTCACTCGTCTTCCGGATCTTGTCCTGATCGATACCATCGAATCGCTCTTTCCATGATATATTATCGAAGAGCGGCTTTTGGCCACGCACGAATCCTTGAACGAGAACAGCCCAATGCCTTCTGGCATAACTATGATTTTCTCGTTGCCCGATGTGATACCATCGTCGTATTGACTGAAAATTTCCCCTATTTTTCTGATACTGCCATCCTGCATGATGACAGGAGTGTCTCCAGAAACGCATTTTCCAGATCCGAATGGACCCGGCACTGCAACTGTCCCACCTTTCGCCACGGGGAAGAATGTATCTATGACACGCTGCCCAGTTACAAGCGGAATTTCCGGCGGTAGCTTCCTCAGCACGCGCCTTGCAATTCTTACAGGCCATTCCTGTTTCATCTTTACTTCAAATTTGTCTTTGCCGCTTGTGATCTCCGCTACTGTATCGTTTACAGTCATCTTCCCTTCAGATATCTTTGTGATCTTACCTGAAACGTTTGGAGGAACCATTATCTTGTGCTCGATTATCCCGGTCTCCTGAACAGTTCCAAGAATCTTCCCTGGAACGACCTCATCTCCTTTCTTTACAACTGGTCTGAAGTCCCAAGTTTTGTTGGGGTCGAGAGAAGGCGCAGTTATACCTCTTCCTATGAAATTCCCGCTTTTTTCCCTGATAACATCAAGAGGCCTCTGTATCCCGTCGTAGATGGATTTCAGAAGCCCAGGACCGAGCTCAACAGAAAGGGGTCTACCCGTGTTTTCCACATCCTCACCGGGACGTATGCCACTCGTATCCTCATACACCTGTATTGTGGATCGATTCCCAACAATTTTTATAATCTCCCCTACGAGTTTCAGTTTTCCAACACGTACGACATCGAACATCTTTGCATTTTCTACATCTTCGGCAATCACGACAGGTCCAGAAATTCTTACAATTATTCCCATTGTTTATCCCCTTATTTCAATCCCAAGCACACGCCTGGCCAAATCCGATACGGATTCTATGTCCTTTCCACCTGGCAAAGGTATGAAGACAACCAGTGGATCCGTAGACATATCCACCAAACTTGCTGTCTTGCTGTCCAGGTATTCCTTCAGGCTTTCGGAAGCCATGATCAGCGAATACTTCTTTTCTCTAACTAATTCCATAAGTTTGGAGGCCCCTTCTTCCTTATCCGCTATGAATGAACTGTTTATACCAAGGAGCCTGAAACCCAAGACAAGTTCTCTTTCGCCTACAACCGCAACACTACCTACCTTAAGATTTTTTGATTTATTTTTTGGTTCAACAGGATCAGGCATAGATGTTGCCTCCAGTATAATGACAGCCGTTCGAATTACTTGACAAAGTATACGGTGATCTAAGACTAACGCTATTAAACATTCCTTCGTTTAAAGATAAATTCATCCTTAAATTTCCATTAATCATACCTGGATTATCTCCCTCTAAGGCATTGCCATTCGGCTTATTGTTTTTTCATCAAGCGTATAGAATTTTCCCATTGCAATAGAGCGTATACGCTCACGCTCCAGTTCTGATTTGATTATGAAGGCAAAGGTGAATGATACAGATAGTGCCTGTTCGGAAAATATGGATATATATTTCCTTAACATCTGCTCTCTGAGGCTTAGTTCTATGTCTCCAAGCTTAGTGCCAGATTCAGGAATCGCACCAGCTATCTCCTGATTGCCTGTGATCATTAAAACGGCCTGTTTTATATTTCCAGTACGGTGAGCGTCCTGAAGCTTAGAAATAAGGACTGTTCCGAATGGTATGAGAGATTCTTTGATTCTATCAAATTCAACATTCAATGATATTGCTTTGAGGATAATCATGGCATTTCTCAGATCTACCGTATCCGAAAAAAAGGATCTAACCGGCCCTTCATCCCCGTTGAAGAACTTCAACGATTCGAAAATGTGGAGATAGTAATAATTATCCAGGGCAAAAAGAAGTATCCCTACGTCCCCCGATTTCCTATACCTTTCCATGTATTGCAGCATGAACTGGCCATATCCAAAATTTGAAAGATAATTAACAACATCTTCAATTGTATCTTTAGACAGCAACACCTTGAAATCGTCGTGGGTAAGATTTCCCCCGAACAGTCCGAGAGGAATATCCCGGAAGCTTATCAGAAAGTTCTCAGTATCCTTTATTCCGTATCCCATATATTTTGCCGAGATTATGGACTTTATGTTCTCGACGTCCCACTTCGAGAGATAGGATCTTATTATGTCCCTTGCAGGCGTAGGCGCAGCAAACAGTGCGATCCTATTTCTCATTATAAGCCGGTGATTCAGTGAGAGTTCTATGAGATCGAGGCCCTTGTTGATTGCGGAGAATGTGTCCATGTCGCTTCTGTAGAGTGTTGAATATAGCTTTGAAGACAGGTCTTCGACGTTCTTTGCCTGAAGCAAGTCTCTGAATGTTTCCTCGCTCAGAAATTCGGAACTATATGCCCTTATCCTCCCATAGGCCCCGGTGTACGAAGCGTTCAAATTAATCACCTATGTGGTCTGAAATCTTTGCAGCGATCGAATCTGCAATATTTGCAAAAACTGTTGGAAAAGAGAGATCGAGTTCCATAGATCCGTCTTTCGAATAAGCTATGATGCCACCGTGTAGATCGTCCTTCGCGTAGCTGAAGTGCAGTTTCGTCCTGTTCTTTACAAGAGAGGTGTCCTTTTTGGATATTGTTATAACACAGTCCTGGCCAAGTGATCCAATTGCGATTCCAACCATTTTATTAAGGATCTCAGAGTATTCTTTTTTCCTATCGATAAGGTCAAAGAAGTACATTTGTGCTCTTCCGACTGCCTCATCTACAAGATCACTTTTTTTTGTCCTTACTATTTTGAAGCTGTCCATCTCGGCTGAACTGAGTATCGAACGTTCCACAACCCTTTTCTCATCTGCAAATCTCTTTTCATACTCTTCCGTGAGATCCGCTACCTGCTGATCTTGCTTCTTTTTCAGGACACTAAACTGATCCTCATAATATCGAATTACCTTTTCACGCTCTTCCAGGCCTTTCTGTTCAACGTCCTTCAGGATTTCTTCCAGTGCCATAATAACCTTAAAGGATGTTCTTGAGAAGTATAAAACCTAAAGCAAACCCAATTACCCATAGCGTCTCAGGAATAACGAAGAAGAATATAACCTGACCAAATTTCTCAGGTTTCTCAGCTATTATTCCCATTCCCGCCGCACCAATTCCTTGCTGAGCCATACCAGTACCTATAAGACCACCAGCAATAGCAATAGCAGCAGCTACCGCGAGTATAGCAGTTTCTAAACTAACAGCCGCCATAAAATACTTGCACCTGGTAGAATATGACTATAGGATATATAAAACTCGATGTTAATTTGTCCGCCGACTAAGATTTCTTAATAAGAAAAAACTATAATGAAATACATATTGGTGATATCGGATATGTACCATCTGAGAACTCAAACGTTTTCAAAGCTAAATGTATCGATATCCTTGCCCTTCGGCTTATATTCATCACGGTTTATACGCCTGTAAAGCATTATCAGGAGGAATATTACGGGAACCGCTGGTATCCACATCATAAGAGGGTAAACCACGTTATTGGCGGATGGTCCCGAAAGGACTATCTCCACCGATTCAAATGTACCAGCAATGGCAAGTTCGAGCGCCATGAAGAGATACATGTAAAGTATCTTTCTGGCACGTTCAGCTAAAAACTTCCTTCCTTTTATCAGGGAGTAAAAGAGATATACGCTGGTGCTGAAGGCTATCGCGTAGGAGGGGAGTTCTATCCATGTATCCGGCAAAAGGGCCAGAGAAAGGAATATCAAAATACCAGAATGATACAGCGCATAGCCCTCTGCTGCTATGACAAGTGATGTGGTAACAGTTGAAAGCGCGAAGAATAGCCAACCGATAACTGGGATAAACTCAATTGTAGCTACCATTAGGTTATGTGGAAAGATTTCGAATATCATACCAACAAGACCCATAGAGTATATTGACTGCCTCTCAGTATTTAGTGAACCGACGAGGACGCTACTATGGAAATCAAGTGAGGATATACTTATGTAAAGTATTATCTCCACAATGAAGGTCACGAGAAAGATACGGCGAAGCATAAGAACGCCATCTTTATAAAAAAAGTCCTTAAGATTCATGTTTAACATATTAGTAACATATAATTAATACATTTCTCTCTCTAGAAAGGGGACATTAACGAAAGAGAGGAAATTTTAGTAAAAAAAGAATCATCCAATGGATTATTAATTATAATATGTCAAAATACCTCTGTAATGGATAATCTGCCCTATGTTATACTGACTGAAATACTAATGGCACCCTTTATCGTGTGGTTGATAAGCTTCATTATCAAGAATGCTCACAATCTCACTAATAGAAATTATTCCCTTGAACTTATTTTGCTGACAATGATGGGCAGCATGCTCGATGCACTTGTATACTATATCGTTACCATTCCCTCTTTTTTTAGCGTTGTCCTGGCAGTTAGCATCGCTATGCTGGCTATGACAGCAGTAATTGTGTATGCGCTTTGGGAAATTACAATGAAACCTATAGCCAAGAATCTCAGCAGGCCAAAGATAATAGCCTTCGCCCTTTTTCTTGTCTGGAATGAGGTGTCTATGGGGGTATTTCTCAGGGTTCTCGCGTTCCCGTTCTCAGGCACCGTCGATTTTGTTAGTCTTTTATCGTATTTCGGAAATGCAATTACAAGTTACCTTTTCCTTGCACCGATGCTTGTTGAAATGCTTTTTTTTCTCATGCTTTCACTTAATAAGGCGATTGAAAAAAGAATTGCCTTCTCAATTTTTCTGATGCAGATCGCTGATCCTGCTATGTTTGGAAAATCTGCTGCGGTGATACCTCTACTGATAGCATATGCAATAATTATGCTGTTCGTCATCATATTTGCCTTCGGTTATATGTACAGGAAAAGAGCATCGTTCAAAAGGACAGATTGGAAACTCTTCTCTTTGTTAATACTGATAATAATTATATCCGCTGTCGGCCTAGTAATTCCCGCCTTAGTCGTCAGACCTTTCGGGTTGTCATGGTTTGTGCTTGGGCTATCTATGATGGTATCCATGCTCATATATTTCGAGATTGTTTTGGGATTATTTTCGCTGCCTGTGGGGCATCCCAAAAGGCAAGAAAATGTAGATTCACTTATTTCTAACTGATTTTTTTTCTTTTATCCAGTGCCTTACGTCATAATAAAATATATTGTCATAAGGGCACGCATTCACGCAGTCGCCAATACCTATACATCTTCCATCTCTGTATTCCCCTTTTGATATGAAACTGCCTGGTTGCCCATAGTTGCCAACCGGGCATGCCTGGGCACAATCTTTTGTCTTGCAGGTGACGCATTGATTCGTATCCTTTACTTTGAGCCTGAAAAAGCCAAATTTTGATATGAAACGGTTAAAATTCCCCCAGTGGCAATATCCTGTATTGACACACCCGTAGGATCCGACATAGGGCATTGTTATGAAAACAACGTACCACAGTATGTCGAAATAGAATATGTAAAGGAAGTATTCAGGATCTGCGCCAAAAATATAGAGACTGATCTTTCCTATGGAATCCAGATAGGATATAACAGCGGTACCAATAATTGAGGCGTATACAGTAAGAGAGACTACACGGTATATCCGACTCCCAGTCTTATTGAATGATGTTATCGATTTTGCACCATTTGATGATCTGTTAAATTTCTTCATCGAATCATAGAACGTGCCCTGATACATCAAAGGGGCCGTGCAGAATACCGAGCACAACTGCCTGGAACCGAAAAGAAAAGAAAGTATACCGCTGATAACATAAGTAAGAATCATTGGGAGGATCAGAAGCGGCGACACCGGCCCGCCAGATCCAATCCCCATTGTCCAGCCAAGAAATGGATAATTGCTAACGGTGTTGGGTATTAGGAAACTAGGTATGAGAACACTGTAGGTTGCATAGGCAACTATCAAAAGACCTAACCTAACCTTGGTTTCCAGATCTCTTGTTACCTTGATCTTGAATACCACAAGAGAACCCATCTCTATGCCCATCATGACGAGAAACCAAACCGACCCAGTTATTCCTCCCACAAATGCAACAAAATCATAAAGAAGGGCGGAAATAATTGTCTGAAAACTCCCAGAAAGTGCAACGAGATTGAGACCAGAGATGAAGGAACTGCCAAAGAACTGCATATCGAATGTTCCGCCCATGAAAAATTCTGCTATGAAAACCGTAAGAAGAAATGAAAATGACCATCTCTTATCTGCCAGCCAGTACGTCTTGCTGCCCTTGTCGAAGTGGTCTTTTTCTGTTATCGAACGCAGATATATGGCCATCTCGAACACCAAGCTGATGGAGAACAGATACAGGCTTTGATTTATCTGCCAAATAAAGACTCCACCCATCATCAGCAAATATGCGCACATGAGGAGGATGACATAGTTGGATTCAGCCCTCATAAGCGACTGTTTTCTGTAGAGTGTTTCAAATATATATATGAAAAATGCCGTCATCACTGCTCCGGCCAGGTAGATGGTGGGTCCAGTCCATGAAGTGGCGTTTATTGCTGGTGGAGAAAGGAACATTATCGCGGACTGAAAAACAAAAACTACGAAAATTGTCTTTCTAAGAGATCGTCTAGAAAACCAAGCAGTCAGTACCATCTCTAGCGCCATTGGGAATATGAACCAGTAGCTTGAAACGGAAGAGGCAATAAATCCCACTGGTTGAGACACGAGTAAATGGAGAGCATCCGGGTCAAGAATTACCCTGAAATCCATGCTCATCAACAACTCACTCAGAATTGCAAAAACGAGAACGTAATATCTCATGAACGAGGCTGGTCTTGGTGTACTGCCAGTGGAAACATCTCTGAAGAAAATAAGCAGGAATGGAATGATCTCTATAAACATTGCAAATACTGCTATTTCAACTCCTGAATATATCGATAGGGTCGTTGGAAAAATCAAGTATATGAGGACACCGACGAACATACCGTTCATCATACCAACGAGAAGGTATACAACAAGTCGATGCAGTGTATTTATGACATTGCGAGCGTAGAATATTATGTACGCAAACGAGACGCCCATGAGGATCATGAAGATCCACAACATGTATGTGAGTGTTGAAATATTCATTCCTGTTCCCTGAATTTAAACTTCGTTAATCTTGATTATGTAGCTATCGGATTATAACAAAGAACAACAACGATCATCGAGTTTTTTCCTAAGGATGTTTTTCTTCCACCGCTCGAGAACTTGCTATCTTGCTTTTTCCGAGAGGGTCATCCAAAATGATAGTGAAGACCTGATTATCCCCTGCAAGAATTCCTTTGATGGTGGCCCTAAGAAGATTGAGCTTCTCAGACTCGTCCTCTGGGGTTATAAAAAGATCAAGTTTGTCCAATATATCCTGTAAGACCCCTTCCACTGTGGTTATCCCTCCCTGTGAATTTTCTCCGGGATCGATGGTTATGCCAAATTCAGGGAGTTCAAGACGCGCCTCCTGTGATCTGTACACTACTGTCCTGAGATCGTCATGCTTGCTGACAAGGAAGGATATCTTTTTCTCTTCAAGCAAATCCAGAGGGATCGTCCGTGTGGACTTGTAGAGACAGTTTTTGCAAAAATATGTCTCTATTTCTATAGCGTTTTCATAGCTTATGGTTGTACGGTAAAAAATGAAATACAGTTCCTTTCCGCAAGAGGGGCAAGGCGTTTCTGTCTTGAACTCAACCGGCATATCCTCAGAATTTGTGTTCATAAATGTTCAACCATGAACCTAATGGCTCTGTGACAAAATACTTTACCTTTTTTAATTTTTTAATATTATCGCTTCTGGTGAGAAACATTGCAATTTTAAGATCCCGCAATATGTAGGATATCTCGCCAATTATCTCATCAGCTGTCGTGTCCGCCGATTTAAGCAGAGATCTTGCAAAACCGCCTGCGACAGCACCAAAAGCTATAGCCTTTGCAAGGTCCTGACCGTTTCTCAGTCCACCGCTCCCTATTACGGGGAGTCCCACATTGCAAAAACTTATTGATGCAGGCGACGGAATCCCCCAGTTCCAAAATGATATGCCTGATCTCATCTTCTCGGTGTCAGAAGATTTCTTTGCCCTGTAGTATTCTATTGCTGCAAAAGATGTACCTCCTGATCCACCTACGTCTATAGCCTTAACTCCAGCATCCTTAAGATCGATGGCGGCCTCACGAGAAAAACCGTTCCCTGTTTCCTTTGCTATGACCGGATAACTCGCTGCGAGCTCCTTCAGCCTTTTCAATACACCCTTTGCATTGTGGTCTCCTTCGGGTTGCACCATTTCCTGAAGATAATTAAAATGTACAATCAGATAATTTGCTTCTATGAGATTGAACAGCTTTTCAATATCCCTGTCAAGAAACGGTTTTTTTGATTGCTGAATAAGTTGGGGGGCTCCAATATTCGCAAACCTTACAGGCACCTTTCTTTCCAATATGACAGAAAATGTCGAAGAAAGTTCCGGTTTTTCGATTGCAGCACGCATGCTGCCAACGCCCATCGGGATGTTAAATTTTTCTGCCGCTACAGCAAGATTATAATTGATCTTCCTTGCTTTGTCCGTACCACCGGTCATTGAAGATATGATCATTGGTGCGCCAATATTATGCCTAATGAATCTCGTTTTTGCATCGATCTTATCAAAATCTATCTCTGGGACGGCTTGGTGTATTAACTTTATGTCGTCCCAGTAGTTGTGTTCCGTCGAAACGTTTTCATTTTCGGCTATTGTTATATGCTCTTCCTTTCTGTTTTCTATCAACCTATCACTGTCCCTATGAACTCACTCGAATCGAGTGCCCTCACGCGATCCGGGAAATTACCATTGATCATGTATGCCTTTGAGCCTAAACGTGCTATCTTCATGGCGGCCGTTACTTTGGCCCTCATCCCGCCAGTAACATCGGTCTCAGTTATTTCAAACGTTGCTTTATCGGATAAGGTTCTCAGGAGCCTTGCATCTTTATGTATCTTTGGATTCTTATCATAAACGCCATCAACATCACTAAAAAATATTACTTTCTCTGGCGATAATTCTGCCGATAGCCTCACAGCGAGATCGTCCCCTGATATTATTCCAATTTTATCACCAATTACATATGTATCCCCAAAAGTCACTGGAACAAATCCAAGGTCAGAATAATACTTGAAAGCAAAGAGTGACATTTCACCGTTCATATAGATTACTGATGGTGGCAGTGATATAGACGGAATTTTAAGGTCGTTGAGTATTGAAATGACCCTCTGATTAAGGTCCACCATATCAGCATGAACCTCAGAAAAACCAAGTAAACTCTCTTTGTTCAATTTCCCAGGAAGCCCAAATTTGTTCGCCTTTATATGACCAAACGAGCCGCCACCATGTATGAGAATAAACTTGGTTTCTAGAGACTTGACCGCTTTAATAATATTATAACAACTATCCGACTGGAACGATTTATACATTGACTTGTTTGTTATGACACTTCCGCCCATCTTGATTATGATCATTTGACACATGGTTAAGTCTTATTGAAATATAAATCAAAGTGTATTCCACGAATTGTTACAAAACATTCAGTATAACATGCCGATAGAATAGCGTTAATTGCAACGGGATCGCAATCCTTTTTGCTGAAAATAATTAACAGATATCAATATCAGAACAAATAAGTTAATTTAATAGGAAAACAATCTCTGTTCATGGGAGACAGAACTACAGATTACTTCGATGCAAATTATCTGAGGTACGATCGGTGGTACGAAACACACAGGAACGAGTACAACGATCAGATTGAATTCCTTAGAACGATAATACCGAGCGGCAATGGCATTGAAATAGGTGTTGGAAGCGGCAGAATTGCGGCTCCGTTAAACATACGATTTGGGCTTGATAGTTCTCAGGAGATGCTGAAATTAGCACAAAGGAGAGGTGTGAAAACATTCCTTGGGGACGCCTATGATACCAAGCTCCCGGACAAGGGTTTCGATTATTCACTTTTTTATGTGACATTATGTTTTCTTAAACAGCCAGAAGAAGCGATTAAGGAGGCGTATCGTATTTCAAAGAAGGTAATTTCAGTAATACTCGACAGAAAGTGCGCATATGTTCAGGATATAATAAAAGATCCGACGGGATTTTATTCTTTTGCAAATTTCTATACTGGGAGAGAGATCGTGGATTTTTACATGAAAGCCGGCCTGAAGGTGACAGGAAACGTTGAAAAAGACCTGAAGATGTCGAACGGAGTCCCTTACAGATTGATTGCGATCACAGGATCATAAGAGATTCGTATTATGGTTTCCTAACAATAACCGTTAGACCATCCAATGCAATAACCTGAATTTTCTCATTCTTTTCTATATTCGATCCATCCGCACTTCTGGCTTTCCACAGCATGCCGTTTACCATTGCCCACCCCTCCGGTGTCAGAGCTTCCCTGACAACGCCGAAAGAGCCAACGAGATTTTCTCTACCCGTATACTTTTTAGTTGTTTGCGACTTGATCAAGCCAAATACAAGCATTATTATGAGAACGGCCAACATACCTATAACCAGGCCTACTATCGTTCCGGTAGCTCCCCCGCCTCCAAGAAAATAACCTATTATGAATATGATTACGAAAGCGGGAATTGAAACGAGTATACCCTTAGTTGTATTTTTCATAGAGATAAATGATGTGTTAGGTTTTTAATCTTTCGAATAATCCAGGGATGAAAATAAACCTAATAGGGGGAATCATACTTAGATTTGACTAAACCTGTTACATGTTTTTCATCAGAGGGCCGGTAGATCAGCGGTAGATCGCCTGCTTTGCAAGCAGGAGGTCTCGGGTTCAAATCCCGACCGGTCCACTATTTTTTATTTCTTGAATTTTTATCACTGATAGGTATTTAGGATATCTCTTTTAACTGATACTTATCAGTGATACATTAATAGAGTATCACTGAATACAGATACAAGATGAATGAAGATCTAAAACTAATTTATCAGTTTATACTTGAGAAACTCCGGATTTCACCAGATGCAAGAATAGAATGGTCGTATCCAATATCTGTTGGGGAAAGGGAATTACTGATAGATTTAGCAATTGAGTCCAGAGACACCATGACGCTTGTTGAAATCAAGTCTAGAATAAATGAAGACGTAATATACAGAATATATGCCATTTCGCACTTAATAAATAAACAATTATTGGGCAAGAAGGAGATTAGATTGGTCTGTGCTGGAAAATCACTGAAGTACAGCACTCAAGAGCTTGCCACAAGGCTGGGTGTAGAGACCTTGCTTATTCCTCCAAAATTGTATCAATACTTGTCACCGAGGGCAGCTACATCTGATGCGACTGCCCCTTTCGAACGCTTAAAAGCAAGCCCGTCAAGACTCACTTCCGAAAAGGCTTGGAAAATTGTCTGTTTTTTACTGACTGATGAACCATCAAACATCCTTGCTGTTTCTAAGAAAACCGGTGTTTCCTATGGATGGACAAACAACATAATTCATAAACTTGAAGACTCCGGAATAATAACTGTGGATTACGGTTTAAGAATCAAAGATATGGACAAGCTTTTCAATGTGGTCTCCTGGGAAAGAGCCCTTGAGGGTCTGCTCCTGGAGACAATAAACACTAATTTCATTACTGCAACCCAGTGTATAGATGAAGTTGCGCTCAATCTCAACAGACTTGGAATTGATTATGCTTTCACTGCCCATTCATCTGCCGTTTCATATGGTTCATCCATAATGAGGGAAGATACTGCATATCTCTACCTCCCAAACCCATCCGACATGGTAGCTCTCAGGTCCTTTTCTGAGAGAGGAGCGGGCAGATGCCACTTGAAGGTGTATGTGCCCGAAAGAGATATCATGAAATCTTCCACCATGTTTAATGGCATTCGGATTGTTGACCTGTGCCAGAACATTCTGGACCTAGCAGGATTAGGTGTGGAGGGACGGATTGCCGCGAAGGATCTGGTGAATAAGAGTGGTAAATGAAGGAGGAGGAGAGACCACTCTGGCCAGGAATTCATTCAACGAGCTCATGTACATTTTTAACTGGAGCATCGCTAACAAAAATTATAGGCCAGGCGATATCATCCTCATAGGCGGATGGGCAGTTCACTCATATAATCCTTGGAAATATTCCCTCGATATCGATTTGATTGCGACCGGTCGTTTCAAGGACACATTAAAAAGACACCTGTACTCGACCCGGGATTACAGTAGAGAAAGGGATTCTACAGGAAACACGCTATACTTAAAGCGTTTGGATTCCGGAAATATCTATCTTGACTTTCTACCAAAAAAGGATCAATTCCACGGAACGGGAAAATTGCTCAATTTGATGGAAATAGAATACGAGACGGTTCTCAAGAATATTTCATATTCCTTTGAGCATGAGTTCCAAGTCTTAGTCCCAGAGATCTCAATGCTTCTCCTGCTAAAGTTAAAAGCGGCATGGGACAGACACTATGACCTATCGCATGAAACCACTCCGGACAAGGACCACTTAAGTGACAAATTCACCAAGGATTGTGGGGATATCATTGCGTTACTTCAGAGTGATGCATTTCAGTTTGCCAGATTTGATTGGTTGTCTTCGATCATATCCGGATTTGAGTTTTTGCGAGACTTCCTGGAGCGGGGAATTATAGCGGACAACTCCACCTTTGACCGTATCTCCCATAAGGAAGGGAAAGCACTAATCAAAAAGTTATTGTCCCTTATTTGATGAAACACTAAATTTAATGACTAAAAGGTTATTAGAGGATGCCTCTTCTATGAAAAAAGTTCGTTAGGCGAATCTTTCATCCTTTTCTCATTTATAAAGTTCATCACCTCATCGAGTTTCTTTATCAGAGAGGGGTTCTGTGTCCTTAACCGCATGGAATTCATCTTTCTCTCTGTCAAGGCATCGATCTCGTCAACGAAATCCTCACCCTTCTTCAGCATTGTGTATATCATTTCAAGAAGTATTCTGGCTATTGCAACTATCGCCCTCTTCTTTCCGATCCTGCGTACAATGCTGAGGTATTTCGATTTCAATCTTTTTGAGTGCTTGATTACGATG
>JAJSLM010000005.1 GCA_026127925.1 Thermoplasmatales archaeon | reverse complement strand
TCCCGAATTCACGCCCGTGGAGATTGGAGCTCTGCCAGCAATGGTAACTCCGATCGCTGAAACGGGAAGCCCCCTGCGTTAGCTGGGGGAGGATGTCACTAAAGAAATATACAATAATCCTAAACTGAGACGACTAATTAGAGAATAAAAGTTAAAGATAGAGAAAAGCATTCACTAATCTAAGAGCGTGAAAAACGCTTTGGCATGTAGGGACATACATGATGTAAACTTGGCAGAACGATAGCCTTAATTAATGTATGAAGAAAAATGTGAACTAAACACCAGGGCTGGGCTCAAGATACAGAATAGCAAAAATCGAGATGAGAATTGGTATTTACTACATTCAAAGCGTGGTTCAGTCTCAATGGGCCGATAGATCAGTGGTAGATCGCTTCCTTGGCATGGAAGAGGTCCGGGGTTCAAATCCCCGCCGGTCCACATTTATAAAAGCTCAGGATCTTTGAATTGGAATAAACTATTTTTCTAATCTATTTATGTATATACTTATAGATTGAATTCTTAAATCCGTTCAGTTTTGATTTCTTGTACACTTGTACATTACCTCTTTTAAGGAAAAAGGAATTACGTGACATGAAGTACTCACTAATATCTTGGAACGTAAACGGTCTTCGCTCAGCAGTCAAAAATGGCCTTATATCCAATTTGAATCATTTTGATGCCGACGCTATCTGTTTACAGGAGATCAAAACCGATCCTTTATCTGTACCCAAAGAACTAGATGGTCTAGGTTACAAGATTTACGTTAATTCAGCAGAAAAAAAAGGATACAGTGGCACGTTATGCTTGCTTAGAATAGATCCCACATCGGTTGCCACGGGAATCGAAAATCCAAAATTCGATAATGAAGGGCGCATCCAAGTAATTGAGTTCAAGGAATTTTGGCTTTTGAATTCATATTTCCCAAACTCCCAAAGAGGACTTACCAGACTGGATTATAAATTAGAATTCAACCAGGAATTCTTAAACTTTGTCCAGAAACTAAGAAAAACCAAACCAGTTGTAATATGCGGAGACATGAATGTTGCTCATGAAGATATTGATATAGCAAGGCCAAAGGATAACAGGCACAACGCTGGATTTACGGATGAAGAACGTAACTGGATGACTGATTTTCTTAAAAAAGGCTATGTTGATACGTTTAGGCTCTTTAATAATGATGGCGGAAACTATACGTGGTGGTCGTATATGTTTAATGCTCGCGAAAAAAATATTGGGTGGCGTATAGATTATTTTATTGTATCAAAGGAACTTCAAACAAACGTTATTGAGTCCAAAATATTACGGGATGTTAAGGGATCTGATCATGCTCCAATTGAACTGAAATTGTCATTTAGCAAGTAATTACTCCTAAAAGCTGTTAACCTCTACCTGTTACTCGGATCCCTGAAATGTATGTTAATAGACTTGATCAGCCGATGTGGATTTTTACCGTGGGCTTTCTCATCCTTATAGCCTAAATTACGAGATCATTGTGACCTTCTCTCCCAGCTTTTGCATTGGTCTTCCAATTTAAAGGTTGCTGGCGAAATCTCCATGGGCTTGAATTCCCTTCGGCTCGAAGGTACTTTGCCCCTAATGCTAAGCAGCCTAATTTTCGGATGCCAGCATACATGAAGCAATATGCTATCTTACCAATCTCACTTCTGTTTGCCAACTAACATTACAATATCGTGGAGCCGAGAATAAACATTTACTCACTTTCATCTCTCATCTTACGAAAAGGAAATTTCCTTCCGCGAATGTTAAAATGTCAGGTTATATACGTTATTTTGAAAGATGAGTGATAACGTCAAATTATTATAAGAATTGGCTCTAAACTACATATGAAAACTATAGGTATATTACCGCCTTTTCTTCCTATAGAAGAAATTAAAAAGACTGTTCTGCAGGTTCTGCCGGATTTTGATTTGAGGACTGACATCAATTTTGACAAGAGCGATGCGGAAATACTTGTTGTCACGATCTTCACGCCAGTTAATTCGGAATTGTTAGATAAGCTTCCGAACGTGAGATTTATCCAGGGTGTAGGTACAGGTTACAATAACGTTGACCTTCAGGAAGTACAGAAGAGAGGGATAAAATTCTCAAATATACCCACAGCCAATAAAGAGGCTGTGGCAGAACATGTTATTGCGATGGCGCTTAATTTTCTCAAAGATATGAAATCGTTAGACGTTGAAATAAGGGCTGGCAACTGGCCAATAATAACTGGTTCGAGAGAGCTGAAAGGCAAAACATTTGGCATAATAGGCATGGGTGCGATAGGCAAGAGACTAGCGGAGCGTTTACTTCCGTTTGAAGTCGAGATTTTGTATTATGACGTTACACGTTTGAGCCCGTCAGATGAGGAAAACTTCGGTGTAAATTATTCAGAACTCAACAGTCTACTGGGCCAGAGCGATATAATTTCTGTTCACGTCCCCTTGAACCAGAAAACGAGAAATATGATCTCAAATGCCCAGTTCAATTTAATGAAAGACGGTGCAATTTTCATAAACACATCACGTGCGGAAGTTGTCGATGATAGAGCGCTTATAGAAGCAATAAAATCAAAAGGAATCAGGGCTGGAATCGATGTGTACAGGCAAGAGCCACCAGATTTCTCATCCGAGCTCTTCCATCTTGACAGTACCCTCTTTTCACCCCATATTGCAGGGGTTACGCTCGAAAGCCAGCAGAGATTCATAACGGAGGCAATCTCAAATATATTCAGGTATCAGCAAGGTCTCGAGCCTCAATTCCAGGTGAAAGAATGAAAGGATGGGAACTACTCAGAGATTCTATGAAATCTCTTGACATTAACACTGTTTTTGGGAACCCTGGCACCACTGAAATACCAATGTTTCGTTCCTTTGACAATTACGTACTTACTCTTCACGATGCCTTATCGGTGGGTATGGCAGATGGATATTCGCAATTTTCTGGCAATCTACCGCTCGTTAATCTGCACACGATCCATGGTGTTGGTAACTCCATTGCATTCATAAACACCGCAAGGGCAAACAGAACACCGATATTGATAACGTCCGGTCAACAGGACACACGCCACTTATTTTACGATCCTATCCTATCTTTTGATCTTGTCGGGCTGGTCGACGATCTCGTAAAGTACAAGTATGAAATAAAGCATGCTTCAGAAATACCGGAAGTTATGCAGAAAGCTAGATCTATAGCCCTTACTCCTCCCATGGGACCGGTATTTATATCCTTTCCAATGGATCTTTTGGATGATGAAGGCAGCTGGTCTGGGATAATAAAAGATACCCCCAACTATGACCTTATTGACGAGAATGCTGTGCAATATGTTGCTGAGAGGATTAAAGCTTCTACTAATCCATGTATTGTTGCTGGATATGAAATTGACTTATTTTCAGCACACGCGGAACTCGAAAGACTTGCATCTAAGATTGGTTGTCCAGTATATGTAGAACCGCTTTCCTCAAGGGCCTCTGTGGATTCTTCAATGAAGAATTTTGCCGGAGACCTCCTTCCGGCAACGGCAGTCATAAATCTAAAGTTGCTTAACCACGATCTGATTCTATTCGTGGGAGGGAACATTACACTCTATCCATATCTGCCAAGTCCGGTACTCCCGGGAAAGGAAGTCATTTCGGTTGGGTTTGATCTTTCCAGAAATGTAGGTCAGTCTTTTGTAATGAATCCAAAAACATTTATGGCTTCATTGGCTGAGAAGGTTACTGCTAAAGGATCCTACTTGCGAGAAGCTTTAAAGCCAGATAACAGCAGAATGTTAAGGGAAAAGAAACGGATGGGCGTCTATTACGTTATGAAGAAAATAGCTCAGGTTTTCGGCGATCATGTGATCGTTGATGAATCAATATCCTCGTCATCATTGCTTCGTGACATTATAGGCTACAAACCGAGATCTTATTTCACTGCAAGGAGTGGGCAACTTGGATGGGGACTTCCAGCATCTGCGGGTATCGGGATGGCTGGTGGAAAGGTCGTATTGATAATAGGGGACGGTGGAATGATGTATTCTATACAAGAACTCTGGACAATAGTGAATTACAGAATCCCTGTAAAGATAATTGTTCTCAACAATAATGGGTATGGCATTCTCAAGAGCTTCTCTATTTCTTCATTCCCTGGAATGGAAAATAAGGATTATTTTTCATTCGATCTTCCCCTTGCTAAGATAATCGCATCGTACGGTGTCGAAACTCAAGTTGCTGGTGAAGATTTGAAGGAACTTTCCTGGCTCCATGAGGGTGAGCAGTCTAAGGCACTAGTTATTAACGTAGATACGACGATCCCGAAGCTCTTTCCATAGTTTTTCATGGTTATGTTCCGGGAGCCTGACATTGTTTCCCAGGAGCAACCTTCTTTTTTAATTTATTTCATATTCCTCACTATTTTTGAGTGCAGATGCGAGTACATCAATAGTGTGAACACCCATTTTAGTAAATTTTTAATACGCACTTGAACTGTATAAACATGGCAAAATTTCCAAGCGATGAATGGGTGGGTGAATACAGCGAAAAGCTGAATTCGAATCAGAACTATGCTGATGCCGGAAAAAGTTGGGAGGGAGATATACTTTTTGTGGTGAAACCAGATACTGGGCAAGGTACCGAGGAACATATCTATCTAGATTTATATCATGGGAAATGTAGAGCAGCAAAATACATTCATCCTGGTGAAGAAGTTCCAAATGCTCAGTTCAAGTATATCGGAAATTTTGGGAACTGGCGACGCCTTATAAACAAAGAAATAGATCCTATCCAGGGTATACTTACCGGTAAGTTCAAACTCGAAGGGTCGATGATGAAGATAATGCGTTATACAAAAGCCGCTAAAGAAATGGTTAACACTGCTTCAATGGTAAAGACGGAATTTTAGGTGATTTAATGTGGTTTTTTAGATCACCCAAGATTATATATGGAGAAGATTCACTTAGTTTTCTGGGCACGCTTGATATTAAGAAAACTTTGATAGTAACCGATCAACTTCTTTCCAAAACGTCAATTCCGTCTAGAGTAATAGATGCGCTTGGCCATGATGTGGATGTAAGAATTTTTGATAAAATAGGTGTAGAACCAAAACTTTCAGACATTGTAAAAGGAACAGAATTCCTGGAGAAGTTCGATCCGGACTGCATTATTGGAGTTGAAGGTGGCTCATCCATGGATGCGGCGAAAGTACTCTTTGCAATGAATGAGATTCCTGGTCTTTCCCCGTTTGACATTACTCCGATAAACGATCTCAAATTACATAAGAAGAGCAAGCTGGTTGAGGTACCTACTACCAGCGGAACAGGTTCAGAATGCTCTTGGGCAGCAGTCTTCAGCGACGATGTGGAGAAGAGGAAAAATGAGATAGCCTCTCCGGAAATACTTGCCGACTATGCGATTCTTGATCCATCTCTTGTCATCGACTTGCCGAAGGAACAGACAGTCAATACTGCCACAGATGCCGTAACGCATGCCATTGAGGCCTATGTTAGTCAATGGCGTAACGTTTTCTCGGACGCCATGGCTGAAAAAGCGCTTGAGCTAATTATTCCAAACATTTCCATAGTTCTCAAAGATCCAAGGAATCTCGACGCGCGTAACAAAGTTCATATTGGCGCTTCTATGGCAGGCATAAGCTTTTCAAATTCCCAGATAGGCCTTGCTCATGCCCTTGGTCATGCAATAGGTGCGGAATTCAAGATCGCACACGGGAAGGCCGTCGGGTTGTACCTGCCACATGTTATATCTTTCAATTACGATCTTGTTAAAGACCGCTACGAAAAGCTAAATTCACTATTCCCAGAGGAGTACAAGTCCAAGGATTTGTCTGAAACTGTTTCCAAGTTCCTTGGAGCCGTTGGTGAAGCTAGGAAAGTCAGTGAAGCGGGAATAGATCCGAATGAGTACTTAGATCGTATAGAGGAGATTGTTTCACTGGCCTCTGAATCGACTGGAATGTTGACAAACGCGAAGGATTCTACATCTGAGGATCTGAGAAATATTGCGAGGAGCGTTGTTTGATGTCTATGAAAATGTATGGAAATGTGATAAATGGTACCGAGGACTACGAAGGTTCGGAATCCGTTCTGAAAAGCCCTGCCACTGGAGAAGATATCGCTAAAGTTGTTGATGGTGGTAGTAAGAAGATAGATGAGGCAATAGACGCCGCATATGATGCATTTTATGGTGCATGGTCAAGAACGTCTCTGCACGACCGCAAGGTTTTGTTGCAGAAGCTATCGGATAGAATCCAGGAGAGAAGCAATGATTATGCCATGCTTGAGAGTCTTAACACTGGAAAAACAATAAGGCAGAGTACTCTCATGGACATACCTCTTGGAATAGAACATATTTCCTATTTTGCAAACGAAACAGAATTTTCATTGGAGCGGAAAATAGAACATCCGGAGTTTCCGGATACCTATGGGATAATTCAGAATGTTCCTATAGGTGTTGTTGGTGCAATAACGCCGTGGAATGTCCCATTTCTTATGGCTGTCTGGAAAGCTGCCCCTGCTCTTCTTGCCGGTAATGCGCTTGTCATCAAACCCTCAAGTTTCACACCCATCACGACTCTTGAGATCGCCAGGGACGCTCTTGCAGTTGGCTTTCCTCCTGGCGTACTGAATGTTGTCTGTGGCAAGGGTGAAACGGCTGGAGAGGAGTTGGCAAGGAATAAAAAAGTTAGGATGCTTAGCTTCACCGGATCAACGGAAACCGGAAGGCACATCAGCGGCCTGACCGGAATTAAGAAACTGACACTTGAATTAGGCGGGAAATCTCCAAACATAGTCTTCGAGGATGCCGATTTTGAAAGGGCTTCTATGGGCGTAATTTTTGGCATCTACCTGAATTCCGGACAGCTTTGCGAATCTGGCAGTAGACTTCTTGTGCAATCGTCAATAAATGATAAATTTCTTCTTTCATTAAGAAAAAAGCTTGAGGATATGAGGGCTGGTAATCCAATGGAAATGGAGACGGACATGAGCGCAATAACAACTCGTTCACAGAAACTCAAAATAGAGACGCTCGTTGACGAAGGTTTGAAAGAGGGCTCTAATCTCTATTATTCTAAGAACATTGAAGGGTCAGTACCATCGCTCGGGTTATATTATCCACCGACGATACTCGATAACGTAAACATGGATATGAAGATAGGTAACGAGGAAATCTTTGGGCCGGTTCTCTCTGTCATGGAATTCAGAGACGAGAAGGAAGCCGTAGAATTGGCGAATAAGAGCGCTTATGGTCTTGCTGCTGGAGTTTGGACAAGAGATCATGAAAAAGCGATGCGCGTTGCATCCTCCATTGAATCTGGAACAGTATGGGTAAACGAATACCATCTTCTTTCTGCTGCGGCACCAAGAGGCGGTTTCAAAAACAGCGGTATTGGCCGAGAACTCGGTCTTGAAGGCATACTGGAATACACTCAGACAAGACATATTTTTGTCGGCAGTGAGAGTGGTGAACAGGATCAGGTCGCCTACGGCCTCGTTTTAGCAAAACAGTAATGAATTTTCCTTACAATAATTTATTCGCGGGTTTCATCATGAAGATTATTTGGGCCTGCGCTAATCTGGCAATTTTTCTAAAAATCTAATTTTGCTTTCCACGTAAATATCTACTGGTGTCTTTCCTATAACCTCGCCGTCCATCTCCACAAGCTGGTCTTTGCTCGTTATGCTTATATTTTTTACCTTAAAATTATGCGCATACCCTTTTTCTATATAGCTGCCATTGGCAAGGGAACGAAAATTCAAGGCCGATTTGAATCTAGAGAATGGTTTTAATATGTGCACATCCATGAAGCTATCGTCTATTTCTGAATCTGGAGATGCAAGCATTCCGCCCCCAAAATATCTCCCATTTGCAATAATAGTCTCTATGGTCAAAAATTTATATTCTTTGCTGTCAATACTCAGAATTAAATTAAATGGATGCATTCTTGAAAGCATGTAAAAAGCGCCGAATTCAAATGATCTGTTTCCAAAGTACTTATGCGAATTTACAAAATTCATGATCTCTGCACCAAATCCGATTTCAAGTATATTTATGAAATATCTTTTGCCGTGATTTGAAAATTGAGCCGCCAACACATCCACGGCCCTAGTTTTCCCATTCTTTATTGCTTTCAAAAAATCCAAAGCATTTCTAATTCCAAGTGTCTTCCCGAAGTCCGACCCGGTCCCGATGGGTAAAACTGCAAGGTTTATACCGGTACCAATGGTCCCGTTTACAACTTCATTTAGAGTACCGTCACCACCACAGGATACTACCACATCAAATTCTCCTTCTGAGATTTTTTTTGCTATTTCTGTTGCATCGCCCTTCCGTTTGGTAAATTCGTATGGTTGACTGCCCATGGCCTCGAATATGATTTTCCTGTACTCATTCCATTTGGATAATGCCCTCCCATTGCCGGCTTCTGGATTAACTATGAAAAAGGCCCTCATCAATAAAGTCATTTAAGTCCATCTATAAGTATTTTTCATTTTATGATTCCTGGGTTAAGTGTATTGTCCGGATCGAGCTCTTGCTTTAGTGATCTTATCAATTCATACGATGATCCTTTATATTTCTTCAGATCTTCGCTAAGATATTGGCCAATACCGTGGTGGTGAGAAATTGAAGCTCCGACAAGCATCATGGTTTTTAAAATGGTTTCTCTGAGACTCAGAAGAATTTCTTCCTTGTTATTTTTTGAATAGAAGAGAAATGTGAAATACAGCGCTGTTCCAGAGATATATTCGTGTGAGGCGTGACACATTATTATGGTCGGTACTCCAAGCCTTTTCGCTTCATTATTGAATGAAAAGATAACACTGTTGTAAAGATCTAGAGCTTTTGACCATGGTATTGATGTTTCGATTGTTTCTGCGATTATTCCATGCTTTAAAAGGTCATTATACAAATACGGTCTATCATATCTTGTTCTGTACCATATTTTTGCAGGAGTAGAACCAAGATAAATCCCGCCCGAGAAATCGATTTTCTTGTCGTCCATTATAACCAGTAAAGAACCACGGTCCAGTACATGTCTTTTCTTTAAATAAAACTTAAAAATTCTAGTAACTGTTGTGTCACGAATAGAGAAAAGGGAAAGAAGTGTTTCTTGTTCGTCTGATAAACGTGCTACTATCCCGTAATTACCGTTTATAAATTCATTCCTTATCTGTTCTAGACCCTCACCAAAGCTTCTAAACATGTACGACCTAAAGTATAATTTTTCTGGAACTTTATGTACCCTTAGCCATGCTCGCGTTACAATCCCATATACTCCTTCACTTCCAATACCAATATCAGATACTCTAAAAAATGCTGATTCAGCTGGAACGGGATGATCTACAAATGTGCCACGAGGGCTAACAAGTTTAATGCCTATTACCATGTCTTTAATTTTTCCATATCTGTTTGACTCTTGGCCGGCTGCATTGGTCGCTATCCAGCCACCCAAAGTAGAATATTCAAACGACTCTGGAAAATTTCCAAGTGTCAACCCTATTTTTTGCAATCGATTTTCAATATCTGGGCCCTTTAGGCCTGCACCTGCCTCAAGAGTCATAGATTTTTTATCAACGTTAAAGTAGTTGATATTCTCAGTATCTAGACTCACCGTGTATTTTTTTGATTTTTCAGGTATTAAACCGCCCGTCACGGAAGTGCCACCGCCGAAGGGAATTATCTCCGCCATCCGACTGAGTTTATTGAAGACGCATTCAATTTCATCTTCCAATGGATAGATAACGGCATCTACAATTCGTACATTTTTCCTGTCAATGAGAGAAGCGAATTCCATCGCACTTTTTCCTACAGAATGAGAAAATCTTTCTCTTGCATCAAAGGATATTCTTTCTATGGGAAGACATTCGCCTAACAATTTTTTCAGCTCATCATTAGTCTCTAACTCATCGACCGTATAATTTCCATCCCATTCAGCGTTGTTTCCGGCCTTTAATCTATCGAATACATAATCATAAAGTGTCTTATTTGATCTAAAATTATTTTTCTCATTTCCCCAGAGAGAATAGACGTCAGTAGCCATATTTATCTATCTAACGTGAGCTATGCATATATACTTTCGCATTTTCTGATCTTCTGTGGCGGATCACAGAACGTTCCCGTTTTTGGCAAAAGCATAAGCGTCCGAAAAATATTTAAATCGCAACAGGTAATGAAACAACGAACTCGAGATGAATAAAGAAATAGAGAAATTAAGGTTTAATACAATTTCCAGGATGAGGGAAGGTGTGGATGTTTTAATCATAGGTGGAGGGATAACAGGGTCAGGTGTGCTTAACATCCTCTCGAGCACAAACATCAAAGTAGCGCTTGTGGATGCTTACGATTTTGCATTTGGCACGAGCAGCAGGTCATCAAAGTTAATACATGGTGGTCTAAGGTATATTGCAAACGGTCAATTCTCTGTCGTACGTGAATCGGTGAAAGAACGTGATTTTCTTCTTCAACATTCGAATCTTGTTAGAAAAGAAAATTTCATAATACCAATCGATGATAACTCTTGGTCTAAAAACACTCTTAGATTTGGTCTATGGATATATTCGCTATTTTCCAAGGAGATCAAGGCCAAATGGTATTCAATGGACGAAGTTTCACATATGTACTCAGCACTAGCTGATACTCCACAACAAGGTGGTTATATTTATGCTGAAGGTGTTGTAAACGATGCCAGACTGGTAATAGAAAATATATTGTCTTCAAAGATGAAAAGTGCACTTGCACTGAATTACGCTGAAGTTTTGTCCATTGATTTTCAGAACGACTCGGCTGCTTCTGCAAAAATAAAAGATAAAATTACGGGGATCGAATTTCAAATTCCGTTCAAGATTTTAATCAATTCAGCGGGTCCATGGGTGGGTAATATATTTAAAATGATTGAACAACACTATTCAGATCTCGAGGACGTTGCGAAACTATTGAAGCTAAGCAAGGGAGATCACATAATCGTAAAAAGAGATATTTTTCCAGTAGATGTGGCGATAGCTCTCAGATCTCCCATCGATGGTCGTCAAGTATTTATTATACCAAGGGGCGAAGTAATAATAATTGGAACAACTGAAACTGAATATAACGGTGACATTAACAGTCCCCTACCAAGAGAAGTGGAAATTCAATATCTGCTAAATTCCGTTAAAGCATATCTAAAGAATATTTCGCGGAGTGATGTGATCAATGCGTATTCGGGTCTTCGCCCCCTCTTCGGAAGAGGAGGTAATTTGGGAAAGATCAGCAGAGAATATAGGATAATAAAAAAAGGGAACGTCATAAGCATTGTTGGGGGAAAAATTACTACCTACAGGGAGATTGCAATTAGAATAGCAAAACTTGTCCTAAAGGACCTTGGAGTACACGGCAACCCCTCGATTGACTTTAGGTATAGTAAAAAATTAGATGAGGCAAGAAAGAATATAATCAGGACGTACGGGATCGAACATGAGGATCAGATGTCGTTTGCTTATGATATACTTTATGAAGATGCCATTCATGCTGATGACATACTGTGGAGAAGAGAAGGATATTTTATTTTCTCAAGTGATTCAGGCACTTCTCAGCTTGAGTCATGTATTGAGACATTGAAACACGTGATC
This sequence comes from Thermoplasmatales archaeon, assembly GCA_026127925.1. Classification (NCBI taxonomy): domain Archaea; kingdom Methanobacteriati; phylum Thermoplasmatota; class Thermoplasmata; order Thermoplasmatales; species Thermoplasmatales archaeon. Next base: position 130,154 of record JAJSLM010000005.1, on the reverse strand, counting down.
GGTTTATCAGATAAGGAAGCCGAGATAGAAGGGCGCAATTACCTTAATATGATACACAGATAGTGATCTTAGTTGTTGTTTGTCAAACTTTTGCGTAAGAAATGACGAATTTTTATTGTATCTCTATCTATGCACAATATAAATCTAAGATAGCTTTAAAAAATGACCTTTACTTTTTTAACTTTCAAGGCGCTGTAACACGCAATAAGGGATATTAAAGACAGGATATGGAAGGAAAAAATGTTGAAGGAAAGATCTCAAAAAAGATTAAAAGATAATCCAAAATCAGATGCTTCAGATCAATTGTGAGGACCTACGGCGCTATCTTAAAATCAAATATAATACTGGAGCGCCATGAATTGGTGCATAGAAGAATGAGTTACAATTGTGAATCTTCTATGAGTAAAAAGCATCTACGCTGATGCATATGTCTCAAAAGAAAACTTGCAAGCACTTTTACGTACGCTTCGTGATCCTGACTGCAGTTACTTTGTACTCCGGAGTATTCTGTTTTGTGTCTCTGTTCGAGCTCGTTATATCGTTTAGCTTTGTTTCTGGATCGTTGAACGTGGAAAAAGCCACACCTTTAACAAGAGAATATTCCAATGAGATCTTGAGTTTAGCCCTGCCAAATCTGCTTTCCACATCTGCATAATCACCTGAATGTAAACCAAGATTTTCTGCATCTTCTTTAGAGATGTACAGGTAATCGGTATCGTGCAGTTCTCTGTTGCCAGATCTATCCGTCATAGTAGAGGCATTGAACTGGAATAGTGATCTTCCAGTAGAGAGCAGAATCGGAAAGTTCTGATCTGTTGACTCGGTCGACGGAATGTAATCGATTCCAACAAGCGAAGTTCTTTTTCCTTTAGTAAACCTTTCCGCGTGGAGTATCTTGGTTCCTGGATCATCCGTTGATACACAGGGCCATTGAAGACCACCCTTCTCGATGCGCTCATATGTAATTCCGTGCCCACCTTCCCAAAGATCCCTGATCTCGTCCCATATTTCTTCCGGAGAATCGAAATCGAATCCTTTGGTGATTCCCATCTTCTGAGCAACCAGCTGGATTATTTCCCAGTCTGCCTTTGCCATTCCGCGTGGACTTATAGCTTTTCTGACACGTTGTACCCTTCTTTCTGAATTCATGAATGTACCATCTTTTTCATAAGAGGATACGGCAGGGAGGAAAATCGACCCGAACTTCTTCGCGGTCTCATTCAGAAAGAAATCCTGGATTATTATGAAATCCATAGAAGTGAAAGCCTTTTCTGTAAGCTTCATGTCCGGATTCGTGAGGTAAACATCCCACCCCATGATCCACAAGGCATGAAAAGTGCCGCCTATTGCTGCATCTAACATTTGAATTTCATCTAGGCCTTTGTTTTTTGGGATCTTGCTCTTCCACACTTGTTCAAACTTGTTTCTGCCCTGTTCAATTAGAACATAACCAGTTAATTTTGACGGCTCACAACCCATGTGTGCAGAGCCCTGAACATTGTTCTGCCCACGCAGCGGATTCACACCACTTCCTACTTTCCCTATATTGCCTGTAAGCAAAGCGAGATTTACAAGGTCAATGACACCATCCGTGCCCTGTAGTTGTTCAGTTATTCCAAGGCCATGAAACATCATTGATGGTTTTTCTTTAGCGTAGAGTCTCGCAGCTTTTTTGATGGTCTCTGGGTCTACCCCACATATACTCGCTGCTCTTTCTGGAGGCCACTCATCAACTAATTTCTTAAAATTATCGTAATCATCAACTCTTTCATCTATAAATTCCCTGTCGACCAGGCCCTCATTAATTATTACGTTGGCAAATGCATTAATCAACGGGACATTTGTGCCCGGTCTTATCTGTAAGTGATACGTTGCCAGTTTTGCCAACTCAGTCCTTCTCGGATCTACAACAATAAGATTCGAGCCTCTAAGTCTCTGCTGCTTTATTCTGGCACCAACAACAGGATGATTCTCGGTAGTGTTGGTTCCAAAAAGCATAATCGTATGGGCCTTTTCTATATCATCAAAAGAGTTGGTTGCTGCTCCGGTCCCGAGCATAAGCCCCATTCCGGCGGCGGTAGGGGCATGGCATACTCTTGCGCAGCTGTCGACATTGTTCGTTCCTATAACAACCCTTGCAAATTTTTGTGCAAGATAATTTTCTTCGTTGGTAGCTCTAGCCGATCCGAGAACTCCCACAGAATCGGGGCCATATTTACTGGAAATATTTCTCAGGTTTTGAGCAGTGAAAGCTATAGCTTCATCCCATCCTACCTTTATCCATTCTCCGTCCTTTTTGATCATAGGCTCCGTTATTCTATCTGGGGAATCGACAAATGAAAACGAATACCTCCCCTTCACGCAGAGATGTCCCTTGTTAACAGGCGAATCCATGACTGGAAGTATCTCGACTATTTTGTCGCCCGATGTTCCTATATTTATTTCACAACCTGTTCCGCAATAGGGGCACACGCTTCGTGTAAATCTCTCAGGGTATCCTGCTTCAATTACTGAGATATCTTCTATCGCTCCAGTTGGGCATGTATCAGCACATGCCCCACAACTAACACATGAACTGTCAATGAGATTCTCGCTTCCATCAGCGAGGATGGTTACCCTATCTCCTCTGTTCCATTTTTGCCATACAAACTGTCCCTGAACCTCGTCACAGATCCTGACGCACCTGTAGCAGTCTATGCATTTTGTCATATCCACATTTATGAATGGATGGTGCTTACCTTTTGCTGAAAGATACATTTTGTTGGGGCCCATTTCTGGAGGAACCAATTGGAAGCGCTTCAAAAGCTTATAGAAATCCTTCCGTGTGTCTAGTTGTGTAACATCCATCCCCTCTCTTGTGAGAAAAAGTTTCAAAAGGGTCTTCCTTTCCTCATTCAAATCTAGAGTTTCTGTCTCTATAACCATGCCATCTTGTATTTTCGTATTGCAAGAGGTACTCGGTTGGCTGTTCCCATTAATGTGGACTATACAGAGTCTGCACCCTCCGTACTCTTCAAGCCTTTCGTCGTGACAAAGAGAGGGTATGTCAATACCAATCGATCTTGCCGCATGCAACACCGATGTCTGGCCATTAAATTCTGCATCAATCCCGTCAATATTTACGCGAAACATGAATCGATATCCTCCTTATAATTTGCTATGGCGCTCTCAAGAAATTCTCCAAGTCCGCTTCCCAGTCCGCAAAGACTCGTTTCTCTTAGTGCCGTGACAAGGTGATCAAAATCCTCTTCCGTGTGAGTTTCTCTGTGTTCATCACTTGAAGAGAAGATTCGCTGAATCTCCCTGCTGCCTAAACGGCATGGTGTGCACTTTCCGCAGGATTCGTAAGCAACGAAGGATGAAATATTTTCTATTAATTCCTTAATGGAAGTATTTTCGTCGAATGCTATCACACCACCGTGCCCCAGTTCTGCGCCAATGGAACGCATTTCTTCATAACCGATCCTAGTGTCAAACTTATTTGGTGGAACAATGCCGGTCAAAGGGCCCCCAACAATTACACCTTTTATAATTCCTGTCCGTAATCCTCCCCCAATGCTGTTGACAATTTCGTCAATAGTTGTTCCCATGTCCACTTCAAAAAGTCCCGGTTTTGTAAAGAGGGAATTTAAGGATACGACTTTCGTTCCCTTGCTTTTGGAAAATCCGATTTCAGAAAATTTATCCGCCCCATGCAAAATAATCCATGGAACATTTGCAAGGGTTTCAACATTGTTGACAACAGTCGGTTTATCAAAGAGACCTTTCTCTGTTGGATATGGCGGCCTGAGAGAGACTTCAGGGCGATTTCCTTCGATAGATCTAAGCATTGCCGTTTCCTCACCGCAGACATAACTGCCCTTGCCTCTAACGACTTCAATTTCGAACGAGAAGCTTGAATTCAGGATATTTTCGCCCAGAAGATTCCTTGCTCTCAAATCCTCTATCGCGTTTTTTATAGCTGATATCGAATCTGGGTACTCTCTTCGGATATAGATATAACATTTGTCAGAACCAACAGAATACCCGGCTATCATGGCTCCCTCAAGAAGTTTAAACGGATCATATTCCATGATGGTTTTGTCAAGGTATGCTCCAGGGTCTCCTTCATCTGCGTTAACGACTATGTATTTTTTATCACTTGATTCATTAAAGACAGATTTCCATTTCTTTCCCGTTGGAAATCCCGCTCCTCCTCTTCCCCTTAAAGATGAATGTTCTACTTCATTAATAACATCTTCCGGCTTCATTGAAAGGGCCTTTCTTAGTGCTGAAAATCCTCCATTTCTGATATAGGAGTCTAAATCAAGAATGCTCCCATGCACAGCATTATCAAGGATTATTGCCTCTTTTGATCGTATTTCTATTCTTGGTTTGTCAGTCTTTCTCGATGAAGTGGGTGACAAATAACATTTTCCGAGGCAGTATGTTTTTGTCTCGCTTTTTTCTGACATTTCGAACAAGCTAAGATCTAGGTTTCGAGCAACAAAACATGCAGTTCCAGAACAATACTCAACATTTCCAGATTCCTTTGGGAAGGAATAAAAGGAGTCGGTTTCCTCAGAAGGTCGATGGATCATGAATTGTTTTAGTATTTGGAACTATATACGTTTTCGTAATTTCACAATTGCGGTTTTTGTTCACTCGTATTGATCTGAATTTATCAAATATATTGAGAAATCGTTCTATTCTCCCTTTGGTTTTGTCCATTTTGCTTTCCGAATTCACACATTGCTGAAAGATCTCAACTTAAAATTAAGTCGATAATTTTGTATCATTAATGTGGCGAACAATTTTTAAGTCAGAAAATAATAATCCCCTTATGAAAGTCGAAAAACTTGTCGACAGAAATTTCAAGACAATAAGTGAAAAGGCCACTATCTTTGATGCAGTTTCCGAGATGAATAAGAACAATCTATACGGTCTTCTTGTTGTTGACGATCTTAATAAGTATGTTGGTCTATTGAGCGAGAGGAGTATAATAAGAAGATTCATTTTGCGTAATTTACGCCCGGATCAGGTTACAGTTAAAGCAGTGATGAGAAAACCGTTACCTCGCGTATCTTCTGAAGATGACATAAAGGATGTTGCGGCTTATCTATCCGAAAATGGTCTAAGTCGCTGCGCTGTTTTTGATAAGAATGAGAAATTATTGGGTGTAGTAACAGTAACCGACCTTTCAAGATACCTCTCTTCTGAGACTCTTCACGATGTTCTTTTCTCGCACAAAACGAAAGAATACGAGCACATATGTCCAAAGTGTAAAACGGGGGTACTTAGACCAGTCTACAATTCAAAGGGCGAGATAACTGTATTCCAGTGCGACAATCCCGCTTGCAACTATGTAGAATAATCTTTACTTTAAAATTCATTTTAACTGAACAAAAATGTTCGCAGAAAAACTGCGATTTCCTTAATTTTAAATCTAGTTTCTTAAAACCTAATTTAGTGTAATTTACGGAAAATCTACCAGTAAATTTCCGTCTTCAACCTTAGTCTTATAGGACTTAAGTGGAGGTATTTCTTCGACACCTTCAGGTGGACTTATTACGGAACCATCAGAAGGGTTGAAAGTTGCAAAATGATTTGGGCAAATCAGGTGATGTTCGTCCATAAATCCCTCAGAAAGATCGTACTGTTCGTGCGTGCAGTGCAAGGAAGTAGCATAGTATCTGTCCCCGTCCTTAATTACCAGGACCTCGTTTCCGTTGATTGAGGCTTTGAAGAGATCGCCGTCTTTCAATTTTCCGTCTTTTATAACGTTGTACCATGTCATATTATCGTACCTCTATTCATACACATTATTATTTGTTTTGTTCTCCGCTACAGCTAATAAAAAGAAGACAAGAGGCTCAGACTGCGATTGAGGCTATCAAGGCTGCAGTAAAAAACATGGATACCAAACCACCTATCTTTTCTGCATTAGGGGGTGCGCCTTTTGTTATGATCTTATGAATGTGCCACAAAGCAAATGGAAAAGTAAGTAGTACTATAAGGGACGCAAAAGGAAATATTTTCTCGGCAACATCGATAAAAACTAAGATATAACCAATTAAGAATAAAGTACCGTAAACAATGTCACTCTTTCTTTCTCCAAGTCTCATTGATATTGTGTGTATCCCTTTCTTTATGTCGGTGTTTATGTCCCGGGTGTTACCTAAAAACGCAAGTGGAGAGATAACAAGTGCCAGTGGCAGAGAAATTATTATAGGAACTATATTCAAATGTCCCGTAGATACATAAAATGATCCGGAGATTGTTATTACATTTGAGGCGAACACGCCAAGTTCACCAAAATAGTGGTACCTATATTTTAGCGGTGGGCCTGCATACTCAATCAATATAAAAACTGAAACAATGGCATAAAAAAGAACAAAAGGCCTATTTTCAACAAATATGAGATAGAACATAAAGGCAGCCGGAATACCGATGAGAGATAGGCCCAGGATCAGGGTTTTTCTTGGACTTAGATATCCATGTATGATTAGGTGTGTCCTGGTCTCGCTGTTCGCATCTCCTATTGCGTCTATTCCATTTGAATAATCAAAGTAATCGTCTAATATATTAGTTGCACCAAGCGTGAAAATTGAAGAAACAGCCAAGAGCACAATTATGGTTATTTGGAAATTGCCTCCACTTCTGTATCCAAAAATGTAACCGAAGATTGCGAGTAGCGAATAAGTAACCATTATTCCTATGCCGGGGCCACCTCTTACAATACTGTCAATGATCCCGGTGATCTTCATTATTTGCTATTTCCATTGCATACATAATCTATACAGGGAAAATGTTGCTATTTTTTAGTGATAAATCAATAGCGTTCATTAACGTGAAAAGCTTGGCCAAACTTTATGTGCTCTAATAAGTTTTAATTAGATTCTTGGAATCTATGATGTATGCCTATGATCTCTTCCGATGGTTCGTTAAAAGTTGCAGTCGGTATGATAAGGAAGATGAAGCCCGGATATGAAATTGAATTTAAGACGTTCAAAAAAGACAGGGGATTCACGGTAATAAAAAATGAAAATGGCGATATGACACTTCGAGAATTTGGATTTTCGGCAATTGATATGAAAATTGAAGAAGGAGATCTCGATCGGCTTATGAAAACAGCATTCGCAAGAGAGTTTCCGAGAAGCCATGAGGTTCGCTATGCAATGAGGCGGATACGGTAGGTTCACTGAATTTTGGATACGGAAAAAAATGAATCTGAATAAGCGATAAGGTTTTATTCACTTTTGTGTAGCGTGATCTAATTTTCGTTTTTAGTTTTGTTCCTTATTGTCGCAGACTATGGTAGACTATCGATTTGGGACAGTACTTACATTAGGCGACGAAACTGGATTTGAGAAGCACAATTGTGGAGTAAAATCAAACTGGAAAAAAATGTACTGTCAGGATTTCCATTGTTATGATCTCTGTTTTCTCCTTTCCTCAAATTCGCGAATAATTATGTTTTTACGAATAGAGAAAATTAATGCCGATTATTGGCTTATCAACCCTTGCGCAATAAATATTAGTGAAGCACGAATATAGAATCTAAACTGGTGTTATATTTGGATCACTCTATTGTTGAGAAATACAAACAAGCAGGGGTTATCGGAAAAAAGGCTCTTGAAGTAGGCAAGTCACTGGCCGAGTCCGGTGCATTGATGCTCGACGTCGCTGAAGGAATAGAAAATTTTATAATGGGAGAGGGGGCTAAGTTAGCCTTTCCTGTTAATCTTTCTATAAATAACAATGCTGCTCATTATTCACCATCTGTTGGTGACAGAACAAAATTGCAGAGAGGAGACGTTCTGAAAATTGATGTCGGGGCAGAAATTGACGGCTACCTTTCTGATAACGCCTTAACAGTAGAGGTAGGGGAATTGGGAGAGCATTCGGATCTAATTGATGCAACTCGTGAAGCTCTCAATGCTGCCATAAAGAAAGTTAGGCCAATGATACCGATAAACGAGATAGGCGCAGAAATTGGAAGAGTCATCGGTGAAAGAGGCTTTCGTCCTGTGCGGAATCTCGGAGGTCATGGCATAGACCGATTCGATCTCCATTCAAGATTATTTATACCCAACTATGACGACGGTAATGGTCAGTTACTTGGAACCAATATGGCTATTGCAATTGAACCGTTCGCAAGCACAGGGATCGGAATGATTCACAATGGGTCGGGAGGAAACATTTACATATTAGACGGTACAAAGATTAGGAAAGATGAGCTACTGTACCAGAATTTCAACACTGTTCCTTTTTCTCAACGGGCAGTATCAAAGATTATCCCTGATTACCAAAAATACATTGACACAATGAAGAAAAACCGGGAGCTTTCAGAGTTTCCCGTGCTAAGGGAACATAAAGGTGTATTTATTTCTCAGGCGGAGCACACTTTACTTATACTCCCGGATGAGGTTATCGTAACTACTGCGTAATCCTTGATTGGAGAATTTTATAAACATCTTCCGTTACATCTTTTGTAGATTTAGAAGCGTCAATCAGTATCGTATCACTGGAAACCAATGAAGTGTAGAAATCACGAACGGATTTCAGGTAGCCAAGGTCTTCAAAAGACGTAACCTGCTTTCTTTCGGAAATTCTTTTCAGAGCAATGTCAGGATCTATATCCAGCAAGAAATTCATGTCTGGCCTAACTGTAATGATGCGGGAAACATTGGTCATCCATTGAATTGCTTCATGCTTATTCCCAAATAACCCTTGTATTACCTGCCCCTGATATGCATACGATGAGAGAAGGTAACGATCACAGAGCACTATTTCTCCATTATCTAGGTGTTCCTTTATCTTTAACTGATGGGAAAATCTATCCTCCGTGAAAGAGAAGAACAGTTTGAGATAAGACTCAACATTCCGGTCTCTAACGAGGTCGTCAATGGCCACCTTGTCATTTGTAGGCTCGTGGGTTGTAAATACCTTAAATCCATCTTTCTTCAACCTTTCTGCAACCAATCTGGTTATCGTGGATTTTCCAGAACCGTCTATGCCTTCAAGAGCTATGAACATCATCACGATTATATCTTATGTCCTTAAAAATTGAATGATTGAAAGTTTATCGGACTACGATAAACATCCATATTTTAACCTGGGCTAAAGGAATAATCTAAATCCTTCAATCAAATACCGCCGAGAATTGGAATCTATTTATGCCGTTTCTACAAAGGTATTCAAAACTTTTCTCAAACAAGTTCGTGTTCCCAATAAGTATGGTGCAGATGATACGCACACTTGGGAGATCACAGATATGGGTGTTCACTCCACTTTATCTGCTACTTGTGCGACATGTTCCTTATGAATACATAGGGATATTATTCTTCGCTACCGCTATCTTGTCTGTCCCTTTTTCTCTCTACGGCGGGAATTTGATCGATAGCATTGGGAGACGACCGCTTGCTGTTTGGTTGCCTCTTTTTGGAGCTCTTCTCTTAATCATAATGTTGCTTGGAGTGGGTCTAGACTTAAGCATTTTTGTTGTATATCTTGCGTTTGTTTTCGAAGGACCAGTCTCAAGCATGGAGGGTATACTGGATAACGTTGTCACAACTGATTCAACAGCTGAGGCAGAGAGGTTAGACGCTTTCAGTTTTATCAGGATAGCAGCAAATCTCGGTTTTGCAGTTGGCCCCGCTGTCGGCGGTTTTCTTTCTGGCATAGGATACATATGGGTGTTTCTGTTTCCTGCACTCTTAACCTTCGTTGAATGGGGTATTTACCTAAAATACATCAAGGAAACTGGAAAATCAAAAGAAGTCCATAGAGCGAAGATGGAGATTCCAAAATCCGATAGGGCATTTCTAATCATGGCAATTCTCATGGGCTCCATCTTTTTCGCAAGCGGTCAGTGGGGCACCACTCTGACTCTATTCTGGAGTCGCTTTGATCTTGTATCCAATCCTTTAATTGGGATTCTATACTCAGTAAACGGTTTGGGTGTTGTTCTTCTACAACTTCCTGTCAATAGATTGCTCGATAGGGTGCGATCAACAACGCGCTTGTCCATTGGAGGGTTGTTCTACGCTTTTGGTTTTCTGATCCTTGCTTTCAGCTCAAATTTTGCATTTCTTGTAGTTGACGTTGTAATTCTTACCGTCGGGGAGAACGTGCTCACACCTGCATTCTACACCATTGTCAGTAAGATGGCCCCCTCAGAGAGAAGGGGACAGTACTTCGGAACATTTCAGTTGATCTCCGGAATGATAATGCCTCTTGCACCAGTCCTGGGCTCGGTCCTATTGACATACTACCTGCATTCTCCACTTATTTTGTGGGGTATCATTTTTGCCATTGGCGCCACGGTTTCAGCTGTTGTTTATTCGTATGGGCCTATACTCAGACGATCTGGCCGCGAAGGCGTTAATTAGTTCTCTTATTTATTGATATAAAAATTGCTCGGTAGCTGCCAGGTAGTTGTTGTTTTAAAATAATCAATGTGTTATTTCACTATGAATATTGTTCCTGGATATATTAACTGATGTAAGGTATATTCCCGCTCCAATGACCGCAAATCCAACGTATGTAACAAGAGACATGGTTTCGCCAAGAATGAAATAGCCTAATATGAGTGAGATTGCTGGAACAAGAAAGAAAAACCCGGAAATCTCCGATGCTCTGTATTTTGAGTAAAGGTGAACGAAAATAAAATAAGCGACAGCCGTTCCCAATGATCCCATATACAACGTAATCAGAAGGAATTCTAGGTTGAATGATGAGATATTAACAACATGATATGGAATTGATATAACTAGTACTAACGGAAGAGCATAGAGGAATTGCATTGCGTTCACCGTATAGCTGCCAACAAGTGTCAGGTATTTTCTCAGGAAAACGATTCCAAATGACCAGGAAATGGCGGCTATAATCAGAAAAACTAGACCAACGTTTGGTCTCGTTATTACTTGATTTGCAAAAATCAGCACTAATCCTATGAAGCCAAAAATCAAACCAGCGATCTTGTAATTGTTCAGTCCCTCTCTAAGAAATATGAAAGAGAACAGGATAGAAAGTATAGGATACGTGTATATTATGATCGAGGAAAGGCCAGAACTCACTGTGCTTTCGCCCATGAACCACATTGTGAAAAAGATTACAATGTTGAGAACTGCGAATATGAAAATGTTGAAATTATCGGTCTTATCCTTTGGAAACCGTATTCTCCTGCCAAAAATAGCGAAGGAAAAAATTATCGCGAAAATAACTCGAAACAGCGTTAGAGTAGCAAATGACTGATACTGCAATGCGATTTTAACGAGAGGATAATTAAGTCCCCAAAAGAATGCCATAAGGACAAATAGTCCGGCATCAACGTATCTGCTCACAAATGTCGATGTTAACTCATTATAAAAAGTATTTTTGCACTTATCCGGAACCCAAATACTTGTCTAAATCCATCTCCTTCAGGTCTTGAGAAATCACTGGAGTAAATTCCATCCGTTGAAGTATGTCCTTCTTCAGGTCCACACCTGGTGCTATCTCAATCAGCTCTATACCGTCCTCTGATAACCTGAATACCGCCCTTTCTGTTATGTATAGAATTTTTTTCCGTTCCTGATACCCCTGTTTTCCGCTAAAAAGAACGCGATAAGCTTTGTATACAAATTTTATAGTTTTTCCTTCCAGGTTGATCTTCAGGTTACCATTCTGTACGGAGAAGTCGGAATTGCCCGCCGTAAATTTTCCCATAAACATGGTTGTGGGGGATCCACCGGATATAACTGGGAATCCACCGGGCCCCGTTATCCTGTCTGGGAGTATTGACGAGTTGACATTTCCCAATCTGTCCACTTGAAGGAATCCGAGGGCCGCCATGTCTACAATCCCACTTTCATAGTTAGAGAACATATCCGGAATGCTTGAAAGGGCGAAATAGTTCCTTGCAACTCCAAAATCGGAGCCAGCAAGAGCTTCTCCACCCCAGGGACCAGACTCGAGCATGGTAATTACATTATTCCCGAGATTTCTCTCTCTTATCCTGTCCGAAAGTCCCGTCGGAATTCCCACACCAATGTTAATCAATATGTAATCCTTTTTTGCTTTGAGCATATTTTCTATTTCTTCCTGTGCCCTTCCCACAATTATCTTTGTGGCTATGTCAGAAGATCCAAGCTTCATTTGATTGTTTTTTTCATCAATCGGTACATATCCCGGACAAGTGCTTTCATCGAATTCAAAAGAGCTCGTCTGCCAATGGAATTTTGATGGAGATTTCACGACGAAATCCACAAAGGGCCAAGGAACATCAACATCCTTTGGAGGCAGACGCCCTTCTTCCATGAATTCGATTACCTGTGCAACCACCTTCCCGTTCCTTCCTGAGGCTTTAGTGCACTGTGCAATTTCCATAACCGTGCCCTTTATTGGCTCCCTTGTGAGCGAGATATTCCCATAGCGATCTGCCACCGTACCCCTAATGAAGCTCCAGTCCGGCTTCGGTGCCTGATAAAACAAGTATTCGTCATCGTTTATTCTCATAAGCGACACCGTGCATATCTGCCCATCTGAGGCGAAGTCGTTAAGGCGCCCCTCCTCGCGTCTCGGATCAAGGAACGTATCTATTCCTATCTTTGTCAAGAGTCCAGGCCGTCCGGATGCGGTTTCACGTATCCAGTATGCCATTGTTCCAATTGGCCAACTGTATACTCGTGTAAAGTTCTCAAGAGTGATCCTCTGCAACCAGGGCGAAAAACCGAGAAAAGGTATCAGCACGCCGTTCAGGAAATCTTTCTCATTATTTTCGTAAACATCCTTTAGCACTTTGTCCAATGCACGTCCAGGGGTAGCTGGTAAGGCATCAGACATTAAAAACAGGTTGTTTGGATGTCCAGTTTTCTTAAAGTGATCATAAAGACCAAGTATCAGAAATTCAGGCGTATTTGCCAAGTTAAATCCTGAAATCAGTAACGATGAACCATCCTGAATGGCATCAAAGATCCCGTCTGTTTGTTCGTTTTTGAAAATCATGCTCACAACATTCCAGTTGACGATGTATCACACCGATAATCAAAACTCTTTGCTATTAAATTCTCAGAGAAGGCTATAATCACCAGTTATCGGATCAAGCTCTGAGGACTTCGCAGGTCCTATGCCAAGACAAGTAAAAGAGCCGGGTTCTACCTGAGTATAGCCAGCATCATGTATATCCGCATAAATAAATCCGTTTAATCGGCAAGACTCAAGCAATTTCTCAAGTTCCTCCTCTCCATTCACTTTTATAACCACTTTTTTTTGGTTTGTGTCTATCCATTCTTTAAAGATCTTCTTGTTGTATTTCTCGCTTTTGAGAGCACATTCAACAGCGGCATGCGCAACCTGGCCTGCTATCTTACCTTTCCCCATGTCAAGATCTTTTCGCACTGCTATTACCATTTTTACTGGATCTACCATGGTACATTCTTCCTTTTTGTTTTAAATCCTATTATGTTCACTGCTCTGTGTAAAGGCGGCGTAACTATCAGTATTGTTAAAGTTCCTATGACGTTGCCATAGTACTGCATAAAAAATCCTCTGGAAAATATGAAAAGGAAAAGAAAAGCAACGAGAACAAATGGCCATTGATCCAGGAGAAAGGCGTTTGTCCCACTTTTTAGTCCAATTCTCCGTTTGATGAATGATCCAGTTGCGTCACCCACGAGAGAACCAATAGACATGGAGAAAATGGTTATGCTTGCAGTTATGATAGTAGATCCATAGGGATAACCGCCTATCCATCCGGTAGCAAGGAATATGATCATCATGAGATACCCCAGAGCAGCCCCGGATAGCGATCCCCCTATGAAACCGCTCCATGTTTTCCCTTTGCCAAAAATTCTTCCTTTACCAAAAAATGTTTTCCCAAAATCCATGGGGAAGTATCCACCAAAAATCACAGCAGCGGGATTAGCTATGTAGGCTGGAAGAAAGAGTATGAAAGCAAATATGATCTCAAAAATAATATTAGGCATGATCCTCAATAGCCTTCAGTATATCTGCTTTTGTTACTATTCCAACAGGTCTTCCGGAATCTACAATGATCACGGCATTTGAAAATTTCAGCAATGGATATGTCATTGAAATCTGCGATAATTTGTCGAGTTGCGGCAAAGTTCCAGTCATGACCTTCCTGACTGACATATTTCTTAGTGATTCTATGGAATTGCCCTTCATCAGAAGGTCATTTATATCGCTTTCCGATATCACGCCTATTATGTTTCCATCATCGTTTGCGACAGGAAGCTGGGAAAATCCTCTAGTTCTCATCACATCGAGTGCAGCTATAAGGGTATCGTAGGGGAGACAAGTCACAACCGGTCGATTCATTATTTTTTCCACAGTTAGCGATATTGAGTGCAATTTCTCTGTTGATTGGTTAAGAAACTCGTATATCTTCTTCACTTTATTATACGTGGGGTTTAAGCTGCCTTTTTCGAGTCTTGCTACATACGATTGACTGACCCCAACTGCACTAGACAGTTCCTTTTGAGATATACCAAGGTTTTTACGCAATTTCCTTATCTCTTCAATAGTAGGAAGCATGCAGGATGTAAAGTATTACCAGAAATATAAATTTACTCTTCCGCACGATTACCGCTAGTATTATATGCTCGTTATACGAAACAGAAATAACACAAAATTAAATTACATTCATCAATGAAATGAGAATTAATAGTATCGTATAAACTACAATGATCAATATAACGATGGTGAACGTGCGTTTCCGGTTTTCCACATAAAGGATAATTCTGAAAGGTATTTAAACACGATTTATTTTTTCCATTTGAAAAAACTTGGTTTAATCATAATTCCGGTGGAAATTTTGATATCGAGAGACAGAGAATCTAATTATGATTAAATTGAACAAACCTTGAATGATAGAGTCAAAGGAAAAAATGATAAATATAAAATGGATAAAGGTACATAGATCAACGGACTTGAGTTGCGTATCTTTTCGGTGCGTAAAACAATTGCCCTGTGATTTATTAATCTCTAATTATTAGATAAAGGTAGAAAAAAATGGGTTTACGAAAATTGGTCCTGGACGTTGGAAAAGGCTTGAATCGACCAACACTAATGGAGCTTGCTTCTGCAGTAGAAGCAGTCCAAGGTGTGGAAGGCGTTAACATACGGGTTACTGATATGGACATTGAGACAATGGGTCTTATCATGACAGTTGAAGGTGTAAATATCGAATTTGATGCTCTTGTTAATAGTATAGAGGAAACGGGTTGTGTAATCCATTCTGTAGACGAGGTCGTGTCTGGGAAAAAGATGGTAGAGAGCTCCAGAGGCAATGAATAAAAATAACCTGCTTTTCCCGATAACGCTTGGCCTTTCTGATGGAATCATAACAACATTGATGTTGACGTCAAGAATTCTCTTAACCGGAGGGTCTATAGCCACCGATCTTATTTTCAGAATCGCTTTTGGTGCATCTTTTGTGGGTGGTTTCAGCTTCTTTATAGCGGAGTACTCAAGGTTGAGAGAGGAAATAGCAAGAACATCAAAGATGCTGATAATGCGTTCCCCAGATAAACTAGTCAAAGGGAAGATAGGCAGGGACATCCTTGCAGAAGCTGTGCTCGCAACATCCCTTTCGGTTTTGACTGGATTCATCGGGGCGCTAATTCCTCTTACATTCTCTGCGTTATTCAGCGGAAGTAGGATAATACCAGAACTCGTTGCATGGATAGCACTGGCACTTCTTGGGGCAGGATTGGCCAGGTCCGTTCAGGGAAAGTACGTATTCTGGATCATTACTATGATACTTGTTGGTGTTATAATAACGTTCCTTGGATTTTTCCTGAATTTGGTGGGATAAAAGCCCACTGCTATGCGGGACTGAAACTGGCTTCTTTGAATTTACCCATCAGTATAGGTATCTTTGTTCCACACCTAGGGCACCTTGAGTCATCTTTGAGATTCACAACTTGTGTGTTCAAATTGTCCCTTTTAATAAGCAGTGTGCCGCATTCAGGGCAATATGTATTCTGCTCCTTTAAACCAGGCACGTTACCGATATATACATACTTCATTCCCATTTTCCTTGCAAGTTTATAATGCTTAATCAATACATCAACAGGCGTGCTCGGGAGATAATTTAGCAAATAATCGGGATGAAATCTGAGAAAACTTATGGGCATTTCCTCGCCGAATATCTCCCTAACACGTTGAATCATGTAAGCAGCTTCATCAAGGTTTTCGCCTATTTCTGGTACGACCAGGTCAGTTACCTCCGTGTGAATTCTAGTATCTTTCAAAAGCTCAAGAGTATCAAAAATCTTGTGCGAATCAGGAACAAGAATGTACTTTCTGTAGAATTCTATTGATGCATTTCCCTTGAAATCGACAGTGGCGAAATCAAGGAATTCCTTGAGGAGATCAACAGTTTCAACGGTCTCATAGCCATTTGTGACATATATATTAAAAAGGCCACGTTTATGCGCCTCTTTTCCAATGTCCATTGCATATTCAGTAAATATTGTCGGTTCATTGTAAGTGTACGCGATACCTTCGCATCCAAAACGAACTGCTTCGTCAACAATCTCGTATGGTTCCATGTGTTCGCCGATAACCTCCCTTCGTTGGCTGATCTCATAGTTCTGACAAAACTTACACGCGAAGTCACATCCTGCCGTACTCAAAGAATATACTCTAGTTCCAGGGTACGCGTGAAGTACAGGTTTTTTTTCGATGGGATCTATATTGACTGCGAATGGTCTGCCGTAAACGAGTAACTGAAGAACCCCATCAATGTTCTCTCTCACTCCGCAGAATCCTATCTGATCGTTCTTAAGCCTACAATACCTTCTACAGGCAGTACACGTTATTGACCCATCTTCATTTTCACGAAATAGAACAGCAGCTTTCATCGTTTATTATCTCTACTTCAATTATCTATCCATTTCAAGGATATATAGTCTACCACACCACCTTCCTTTTTTCATAGTAATACTCATTGTGATGTTCACAATAATTGTCGAGATCCGAACACGTTGAAGATCACGTTGCTTTTTTTTTAAAGGTATCTTCTTCAACTAAAAATAAAGTATCATACGACCACGAATCTACAGATAGGATACAAAGGACGAATACCCTACAACGAAAGAGTCATCTTTTGAATAGTCGAATGATGTGGAATAGTTGAGTAATTTAATATTACCACCAAGGCTTTTCGTGAGTTCCATTAAGATTGCTATGGCCCCGTATCCGCAAGCACTTATTCTCCTGGCCTTCAATGTTTCATAAAATTTCTCCGTGTCGAGGCTTAGAACGTCTTCTATAAGCTTAGAATCTTTCGACTCGGCCACCCCTTTGGGCTCGTAATGTGTGAGATCTGAAGAAGCGATTAGAACAGTATCATCAAGGTATGGTTTTAGAGCCTTGCTGACAGCAATTGCCCTCTTTTCTTCCTGCTCCCCAAGAATAATTGGGACAAAAGAAAAATTGTCCTGAAAAATATATTGAAGGAATGGTATCTGTACCTCAACGGAGTGTTCGTTCTCATGCACCGTAGGGTCGTCCGCAAAGATATCACCTTCTGAAACTATCGAATTAGCCAAATCCTCATCGATCCTAGCGTCTCCCAAAGGGGTCCTCCAGTAGCCGGTAGTGCTAACTGCGGCATAAAAGGGAAATGTTCTGTGGTTAGGTCCTACAATGATAAATTTTCTGGCACTGCTCTTCATCAGGATAGAGTACGAATAGGCTGCTGTTTTACCCGAGTATACATATCCTGCGTGTGGAACAATAACTCCTATGATCTTCTTAAAATTAATATCAGTATGGACTCCGTTGAGAAGGTGCATAATCATATTTTTCAGTTCCTTCCCATTACTCGGATAGAAAGTTCCACTCACTTCTGGATTTCTAATCGTGTGCCCAGTCATTATTACACCATTATAGATCCTAAATATGTTATTTAACATATGTGAGCGAGGACTCCTCTTTCGCAAGATTAGGGTGCAGGATGGTCACCTTTCATGACAATGCTCAGAACCAAGGCATTGTCAAGAGGAAAGAACATAATAGAGATCGGAAGATTCGATCCTTCATCGAAGATGTGTTCAAAATGCTGGAACATAAAGCATGATCTGAAACTCTCAGATCACACATATCAATGCAATGAATGCGATCTCATCATCGACCATGATCTGAATGCCGCAATAAACATAAAGAAATCTGGTCTCATACAGACCAGGGTACCCACGGACAGTGAAGAAGTTACGCCTATGGAGATATCTCTCACGAGATGCCTGATTCGTGAAGGCATTAGCCATGCATCGTTGAAATAGGAAGCTCCCTGCGTTAGTTGGGGGAGAATGTCACTCCATGCAATTGTAGTTGCAAAAATGCTACCATCTGGCCAATGAACCCTTCCCTTTGATTTAATCATATTCTGGCATCAGACTCCTTATCGGCCTATCTTCAAATATATATCCTGCTAAGTGATATTAAACATATGGAGAAAAACGAGCAGGACAAATTCATAGAAAAAATAACCGAACAGCAGGGGGAAGTGATTAAACAGATAGCCGAATCAGCGATAAGATCGCACATCCTGAAAAAACCGCAAGAATTTGACGCTAACGATCCAATTCTAAATCACAAAGCGGGTGTATTTGTTACCGTTCTAGAGAAGGGTCAACTTCGGGGATGTATCGGGCATGTTTACCCTACAGATTCTCTGATCAACACTACAAAAGAAGCAGCAGTTGAAGCTGCCGTTGAGGATCCACGGTTCCCACCTATAACCCCTGAAGAACTTGGTGAAATAAAAGTAGAAGTCACGGTTCTTGGTGACATACTTGAATTTAATCCCCGAAATAAAGAGGAACTTATCAAAATCAACATAGGGGAAGATGGGTTGATAGTATCGGATGGATATCGATCCGGGCTCCTTCTGCCTCAGGTTGCTACGGAGTATAACCTCGACATTCTCGCGTTCCTCGATGAGACGTGTCAGAAGGCGGGATTGCGTAAAGATGCATGGAGATCCCCCTCAGTTCACGTTTATAAGTTCAGGGGGCGCATTTTCTGAATTTTTCATTACGAATATAAGGCCAGCCCTAATGTATATTCAGCCTCATTGCAGAGTTCCTTTTAGTAAGCATATCTGCAAAGGATTCTGGTAAATACAAAATATCATTCTTGTGTAAGAAATAATCCCTGTCAGGCTGAGCTATTGGAGGGAGATCAGTGGTAATCATAACTATCACCTTCTTATCTGCTTTGGATTCAGGTTTTACAGCTACGATTTCTTTTTCAACAACGCTAGGTGTTTCTTCACTCTCTTGCTCAGCAACTTGTTTGGATTCCGAAAGGAGAGCATTGTATTCATCCCTCATAGCATTATGGAGCTCGGTTATGAATTCCTTTTCCTCGGGGGTGAGGGCGTTCATCAGTTCCCCTTCAAGATCGTATATCGATCTTGTTGCTATTTTTTCAAAGCGCCTTTGGAAAAAGGACTTGAAGTCCCGTTCTAGATCGTCTGCACGATTCTTTATCTGTATGTATTTACCAATATCCTGGTTCTTCAGGTAAACTTCTGCCTCAGTTCGCAAGGTGTAAAGTGCGCTGTTTATGTTTTTATAAAAAGAAGGATCTATCTTCCTGATCTTTCTTGATCTTATCTCTGCTCTTATCATTGATCGAATTTCATCGGAAACTTTGTCTATTTGAGCAGGGGTGAGAGTCACAATTTTAAATGTAATACCCGTATATTTATTATTCTGTCAAAGTTGTACGTTTCCGTTCAAAATATCGCCAATATAAAATTTTTTTTGAAAAACTCGAGAAATTAATGAACATAGAATATAATCGTATTATTCGCCGATAAATATTATTTTGCTTCCGCTGTAGTCGAATGAAAAGTCTACTGGCTTAAGCTCATTCAAACCGGAGATAATTTTTTGGTGGTTTTCTGGCTTCGCAACTAGAAATAAAAATCCACCACCACCAGCACCAACTATCTTCCCTCCAAGTGCTCCATTTTCCTTAGCCTTGCTGTACATTTCATCTATCCAGCTATTCGAGATGTTTGGAGACAATTTCCTCTTCTCCTGCCAATTCTGGTCCATTATGTTTCCGATGGCATCGATGTCCTCCTTGTTTACAGCCTCAAGGAATGAATAGGAAAGATCACGCATTTTTTTGTAACTTTCCAAATGTTCCTGCACCTGCTTTGATTGGTCTTCAATTATAGTTGTTGAATTTCTTTCCTTCCCTGTGTAAAGCAACAGAAGGTTCTCTCGCAGTTTCTTCCTTACGCTCTCTTTCATTATTACCGGAGAAACCAGTACCTTCTCATCATCAAAGAACTCAAGGAGTTGCACACCGCCAAAAGATGCCAGGTACTGATCTTGCTTCCCTCCAGGTTCCATTAGTATTTCGCGCTCAACCCTTACAGATTCCTCTGCAAGTTGCTTTGCCGACACATGCTCTCCTTTGTATGCATGCAGGGCATTCAGAAGACCGACGACAAATGTGCTGCTTGAACCAAGCCCCGTCCCATGTGAAGGAATATCGGATATGCTAACTATTTCTATTCCACCGTCAATGCCGAGAAATCTCAGACACTCACGTATCGCATTGTGTTTGATTTGATTCACGTTGTCAACTATCTCAGTCACAGAGTAACTGGCCCGTATTTTTGAATCGAATTTTCTGTTCACAGCGATGTATATGTATCGGTTGATTGCTGCAGAAACAACTGCACCTTTCCCAAAAGATCTATAAAATGCTGGAAGATCGGTACCACCGCCAACGAATGATAATCGCAGCGGTGTTCTCGACATGATCATTCGTTTCTTATCTTCATCGGTAGTATTCATTTAGGAGTTCCAGCCCCCTGTCAAGATTTATCTTTGGATCAAACCCAAGATATTTCTTTATCTTGGATGTATCCGCCAATGTCTCCATTACATAGTTTTTGACTGGCATCTCGATATACTTCGGTTCTACATTTTTTTCGAGAAGTTTGTTGATCTTGGCAACAAGTTCATTCAGGCTGTAGTTTTTGCCGTAACCCACATTGTACACCTGGAAACCTTTTGAATCAGCGGCCCTGATGATCGCATCCACAACATCGGTGACAAAGATAAAATCCCTCCTCTGCTCTCCATTGCCATATATTACGGGCTGCTCATTTCTCTTCATGGCCCACATGAATTGCGTGGCCAGATTAGCAAATTCTTTCTTGGCAGATTCCCTGTACCCGTAAACAGAAAAGAATCTGAGGGCCGAAACGTTGAGGTCGTACAATTTATTGTAGAGCTCAGAAAGCCGTTCAGATGCTATTCGTCCCTCGGTATAAAGATCAGTCACGCTGGGAATTATATCCTCTCTGTGCGGGGGTTTGACACCGTTATATATTGACGAAGTAGACGAGAATACGACAGGGCATTGCTGTTCCTTGGCGTACTCAAGAACACTTATCATACCAGAGACTACTTCCCCCACAAGCGAGGGATTGTTTCTATACATAGGAGAAGCTGAATAAAATCCAAGATGAAACACATAGTCGGCTTCAAAGTGATAATTCCTTATATTCTTGACATCATCGTTCACTACGCGAAGACTGTCCCCTTCAAGGTCCTTGAGATTTGCATTAGAGCCGGAATTCAGATTATCAATTACAAATATCTCATTATCATCGGAAAGCTTTTGCACCAAATTTGATCCTATAAAGCCGGATCCGCCTGTAACTATTATCTTCTTATTTTTCATTGTGAGGTTATCATTTTGACTATTATAAATTATTCAACAAACTGCAAGATCGGCTCTGTGCGAATTCAATATAAGTTTTAAATTCTAGATTATACTTCTTTATCTTATAATGGTCAAACAAAATAGGATATATCTATTCATCCTTTTATTCTATCTATCAATATTCCTGGTCTTTTTCTTAGTCTTGCCGCTAATAAATATCCATGGATATTCTTTTGGCTTTATTCCTTTTTTCTTCTTTTTCCCTTTTTTCTTTGGAAGGAATCGGTCTAAAAACAATAATACCCCAGCTTCTAGTAGGCCTCCGGGAGACGGAGAATCTGAAATGGACGAAACAAATCGAAAGAAAACCAAGGGCTCATCAGATGCTGATACATCCGGGTACGAAGTTGCTTACATGGATTCCAGAAAGCCGGATAGGTACAGGTGGTTGTATCTTGTAGGGATAGTGATCATAGTGGTGGGTATAATCCTCCTTTTCTTGAGATTAGGAATATGATGAAAACTCGACATCACTTGACAGCTGAAAAAACGGTTATAGTTTCTGTTCTTTCAACCCCTTCTACCGACCTAAGTTTGTCCAATACGAAATCTCCTATGTCTTTTACTGTTGCAGATCTGATTTTTATAAAAAGGTCCCATTCACCCGCAACAATGTAAACCTCTTCAACTTCTTTGAATCTTGCAATTTTTTCTGCGAGTTCTCTCTGTCCGATCTTTGCGTTTCGATCAAAAGAAAGGAAAATGAAAGAAACAACGGGAAGCCCTATTGCCCCATAATCAGGTATTACAGTAAATTTCTTAATCACTCCTTGAGACACCATATTCATTATTCTCTCATATACCGTCACTCTGGGGATGTCCAGTTCCTTTGATATGTCCGAAATCTTGTCTCTTCCATGGTCAACCAGGTACTCATAAATGCGCCGATCTTTTTCATTCATTGCGATAGTAATAACAAACATGTATATAAAATTAGACAAAATGTCTACTATAAATCATTATATACGTTGTTATGTAGGCAACTTGTCCAATTATTCATGTAATAGTTCTTATTCTTGGAAGATATTTGTAATTTATGGAAACAGAAATAGTATCAGAACTTGAAGAGCGGTTATCTAGTAAGCAATTGAGGATTGCGCTCGAACTAAACGGTCCAGTTAGGGCATTTTTGGGTGAATTTTTAAGATCCCGAGGTTTTGTCGAAGTGCCACCAGTAATTTTCTCAACGGTTACAGATCCACTCAACCATCCAGTTTATGATCCTTCGTTTGATTACGAAGGGACACGGTATTCTCTGACAAAGAGCATGATATTTCACAAACAGATATTGGTGCAAAAATTTCCAAAAATCTATACATTTTCTCCAAACATAAGACTGGAATTAGCTGAAAAGGCGGCCACAGGAAGGCATTTGCTCGAATTCACTCAACTGGATCTAGAACAGCAGGGTGCTTCAAGGGAAGATGTCATGAAGCTTGGAGAGGAGATGTTTTCCTCATTGATGAGATTCGTGAAGGAAAAGTATTCGAAGCAATTGTCTGAAATCGGAAGAGAACTAAAGATTCCGTCCATGCCCTACAAGAAATTTAAGCTCCTCGAGGCAGAGGCAAAATATGGTCCAGATTGGGAACAGGTGCTTTCAGAACTTGAAAAGGATCCGTTCTGGATCGTAGATATTCCACTTGAAAAAAGAGAATTCTATGATAGGGAAAAGGAAGACGAACCGGGGATTCTTTCAGACATGGACATGATTTACCCCGAAGGATTCGGCGAAGCCTTGTCTGGAGGAGAACGCGAGTATGAATACTCAAAAATTTTAGAGAGAATCAGTAAGAAGAAGCAAACCACAGAGCAGTTTAAATGGTTTTTAGAAGCTGCAAAATATGATCTTAAACCATCTGCAGGATTCGGTATAGGTGTAGAGAGGCTCATCCGATATATATGTGGGTACCCGAGGATTGAGATGGTACATCCGTTTCCGAAGATCCCAGGAAAAGTGTCGATTTGATCAAGCCAGGTAACAATGCTGGTTCAATTTCATAATTTTAATCCTTTTCACGACCGCCGGTCTAAATTTTTAAGATAATTTTAATGTGATTGATTAACAAAATGCAGCAAGAATTTTTTGGCGTGATATTTGTGATATTTTGTTATTGTCTAGTTCCCATAAAAAAGTAAGGGAAAAGTAGTAGATAAGATCGCAGGAAAAGCTTCAAAACTCTGTTTTACTCGAAATCTACTTTTCCTCACTGTGTGAGATCGCAAAAGAATATCTCTTATGAAGGAATCTATTTCCAGTGCATAAAGGTGCCTAAACCTAATAATTATCAATTGCTCTATATTCGTACGCTTGCCTTCTTCCTCAAAATGCATGTTGAAATAAGCGAGGCTAATTTTAGGAATGCCTTCAGATTTTATTGGGAAGGCAAGAATTTTTACAGTATGCATTATCGAAGATTGGTTTCAGATATCCAAAAGTTAACTCCAGAGATAGATAATATTATGCAAACGATCACAGAATCTGAGGTAGAGCGAATGAAAATCGCATTATCTGATTCTTATCGAACTATTCCAGTTGCAGCTAGAATGTGTGGTTTGGATAATGCTATGGTACGCAGACTTGTGGAAAATGGTACGCTACATGTGCTTAAGGAACCAAATCCATACTACAAGAACTCGGGGCCTATGGTACTCATCAGAATGTCCGAACTAAAAAAATGGCAAGAAGAAAATCCTGATGCTGTTAACGCATCAAAGAGAACTCTCGAGCGAGCAGCAAAGGCGAAGCAGACACTCGAAAAAAGACGAAAAGACAAAATGCTAGGCCAGACTAAAAAAGTTAAGGACCTTCTTCTAAAATATGAGGAGGTGGCCATAAAGGATCCGATTCCGTTGCTATTTATCTTGCTGAAGCTCTTTCAAATAAAGACCTACAATGCAGGTGAGTCACGCGCCTATTTTAATGAAGTTCTCGTCCGCGTAATGAAAATCGCCAATCCAGGGGATGTGCAGATTAGACACGTTCTTGACGCAACGACAACTGAAACCGTCCAGTTGTGCGAATCCTGTTCTAGAATTGCTTATTTTCTGGGTATGACAGACCAAGAATATGCAAGAGAAGTTGGGAAATGTGCGAAATGCACTACCACGACAGAAATTAAAGAGATAGGGAAGCATTTCGAAATGGTCTTTAAAAATGGATCGTTATCGATTATTTTTACTTTGGATAACGGTTTTTTAAAAAACAATATGCATGATTTTCTATTAATGCTCCATCCTTCTGTTGTAGTGAGTTATGAAAATGGGAATTTTTGGGATCGGACTAAACCTGAAGAAATAAGCTTCAATGTTAGCGACCTTAAAGAAAAAATCGAAAATCTTCTAATAAACTTAGAAAATAAGGCATCCAATTTAGAAACAGATGATTCCTATTCAACGTAAATAAAATGAATTCAATTTTCCTTCTTTTCTTCGTTTTGTCCAACGCTGCAGGATGTTCTTTGTCCCTCCATCTTTCTGAGGTCCTCTCCATCGCAAACTCAGTGGTTTTTTGCTCAAAATATTGGAATATGAATCTGGGTGCTTCAACTGACTAAGTCATGAATCTTTTCGGTTAACCAAGAACACGGCGTGTGATTTCCGGAATTTTTCAATTTTCGGAGATATTACAAACGCGCAGTAGGGTGAATTAGGGTTATTCCTAAAGTAATTCTTGTGGTAATCCTCTGCAGGATAAAAATTCGAAAATTTCTCGACCTTAGTCACTATAGGCCTCGGAAAGCGCTTTTCCTCTTCAAGTTTTTTTATAGTTTCAATCGCAATGGATTCCTGATTGTTATCTATGAAAAATATGGAGGATCTGTACTGGGTTCCAACATCATTCCCTTGCTTATTGAGCGACGTAGGATCATGGGTTGAAAAGAATATTTCGAGAATATCATTGTAGGAAATCATCGAAGGATCATATGTGATTCTTACAGCTTCTGCATGTCCTGTTTTTCCGGTACACACTTCTTCGTATGATGGATCGTCAACCTTGCCGCCAGAATACCCGGGATCCACTTTAAGAACGCCTTTTACTTCTATAAATACGGCCTCCATGCACCAGAAACAACCACCAGCAAGTACTGCAACTTCAACATCTGTATTTTTCATATCACTCACCAAACTCAACAAGATCCCGTGAAACACAATTCCGTAAATGTTGATTACCTTTTGGTATCTACAAAGGTAAAGGCGTCAGATTCAAGCAAATTATAGTACTTACTCTCCATTTCATTTCCATGCATTTAGAGAAAAGAGATAGTGTAATTCTCGAATCTAACTTTATGGAGAGTGGAACGGTGGTAAAGCACTCAAAAAGGTGTGCTTGAATCATGAATCCACGAATCGGGAATTCTCAATGCGTACGATGAAGAAGATGTCAGGAATATACTACCGCTTCCAATCCTCCGTCAATAATTCATCGAATTATTAAATTGGAACCTTCTGCAATCCTATATATTAAGAATTTGCATTATGTTTTTATGACCCACCTATACAAAGGAAAGGAAATTTTCGTGATAGCCCACAGGGGCGGTGGAGACCTTTTCAGGGAAAACACCCTTTCAGCATTCAGAAGTGTTGAGAAACTTGGAGTTGATGCCGTCGAATGTGATGTTCAGGCTACGAAAGATGGGAACCTAGCGGTCATACACGATCCAGATTTGAGGAGAACGGCTGGAATCGATCTCAAGGTTAGTGATCTCGACACAGAGGAGCTGAAAAGGATTAGATTAGAAGGAGGAGAAATCATTCCAACGCTGGAGGAGGTGCTGGATGCGATACATATTACTGTGGTGATAGAACTGAAATCCATGGAGACGGTCATCTCGATTGCAAATCTATTCCAAAAAAGGCCGGATGTACTTAAGAGGAGTGTGCTCATATCCTTCTTTCATGATGCACTTCTCGAGATAAAGCAGAAATTTCCTACTGTTATCTGTGGAGCGCTAATTGCGGGATTTCCAGTTGATCCAGTGTCAATGGTGAAACAGTGTGGTTGCGATACCATCGCGATAAATTATGAAGGTTTGACGACATCGTACGTTAACAGATGCCATAATGGCGGCTTGAGGGTGAGCGTCTGGGCGCCCAGCGATCGAGCGGGAATCCTGAGTTCATTAGATGCTGGTGTAGATGCCATAGGTTCAGATCGTCCTGACCTTGTGATCAGCATGATTAACTCCGGTAGGGAAATCTAGAGCTCACTTAATTCTTCCAGAGATTTCCCAGCAGTTTCCTTCCCAAGTGACAGAGTTACTATAAGACCCACTGCAGAGATTATCGCAAGTAATATCAAACCAATACTGATTCCATAGGCATCAGACACGAACGCAAATACGAATATTCCGAAGAGAGCTCCGACTCTGCTGATTGTAGTTCCAAAACCCTGTGCTGTGGATCTTATCTCCGTGGGATAAAGCTCTTGTGGATATACCGAGTTGGTGATGCCGGGTCCAAGTTCCTGACTGATCTCAAATACAACAAACAGCAGAACAATATATATAACGATAGGGTAATAATGAAAAAGGATTGCCGCAAGCATGAGAGTGATCACCATACCAGCGAAACCTATCATAGTAAGGCTTTTTCTTCCTTTGGTATCGATAAATAGAATGGCGATTACGGCACCAATTATTGCAAGTAGAGCAATGACCGTAGCGTATCCAGATGCTGCAACAGTGGATATGCCAAGATCGTGAAGAATAGACGGTCCATCTAAAGCTATCACATAAGCGACCGCATCCAGCGCAAACCAGAAAATGGATACGAAGGCAGTAGCGGCCATGTATTTTTTCCTGAAAAGATCACCAATCCTTGTCTTGCTGTACGTCACTGGTGCCTCTATACGGGCGTTGCTATCGATCTCTTTCATTGAAGCGTTGGCCCTCTCATTCTCTCCGTGTGAAAGGAGCCATCTGGGGGATTCCGGTACGTCGCGTCTCAGCAGGAGAATAATTATTGCTGGTATGATCCCAATCAGAAACATGTAACGCCATGATGTGTTTCCAAGTGGAATGAGAACGGTGCCTATGCCGTAAGATGCAAACGCCCCTATGAACCAAGCAGCACCCGAGAAACTAAGGAGTTTTCCCCTGTGTTTCACAGGTGAGAATTCGGCAATGATTGTGGGCGTTATGGCATAATCTGCGCCAATTGCAACGCCAAGGAGAAGCCTGTAGATAAGAAGTTGAATATAATTGGCGGCGAGTGCAGAAAGTACAGTGAAAAGTATGAAAAATGCCATGTCCCAAAGATACACATATCTTCTTCCCTTTATATCAGTAATGTATCCAATAAAGACTCCCCCAAAAATCATTCCCAGGATTGTTGAACCAAGGAGAAGCGTGATTTCGGTCGAAGTTAAGGAGAATTGTGGTTGCAATATGAGAATGGCAACTGATATTATGGATATATCATATCCGTCAAGAAAACTACCTCCTGAAGAAAGTGCAGTTATTCTTAAATGCACCTTCTTTAATGAGCTTTCGTCCAATGCATCGAACACAGGTCCTCATAGAGCGGAGCATCTAATAATATTGCTATATAGTTTTAGTAAAATATATATTTTATTTAGGCTAATTCTCTGAGTTGCACATTTCTGCAAATGTTGCAGAAATGTTTCATGTCTATGTCAAATCCAGTGGCATATGATACATGGGTATGTCTAGCAGGAGTTGCAATTACTTCGAGGAATCAAGTGTTCATTTCTTGACGAGGAAGAAATAGAACATTATGAAATAGGTCCCGAAAAGAGAGTAGTGAGAGATATACTTCGATCTTCAACGATATTCTTATTCATCTCGATCTCAACACATCAGATAGCATAATAAAAAAAGTAATCTATAAAAGTTTTTTCAACGAGATAGATGGTGAGTATTTTACTCAAAGAGTTCAATCATAAGGCAGCCCCCAACTTCCTAAAGCGAGCCTTACTATAGTAAATGGAGATCATAACCTTAAATAACCCGAAATATGTACTTAAACACGTAGGAAGTACCTGAATTCCAGTGCTACGAGATGCACCGCGTTGTAAGTGCTTAATACATACATAAAATAATTGGGTGAGGAAAATGGTTGATTTATTGAACGAATCGTTGAATGGAAGAACAGTAATTGTAATGGGTGTCGGTCCAGGGCAGGGCATGTCTACAGTAAGAATGTTCCTTAACTTCGGTGCAAAAGTTGCGATTGTTAACAGGAGCGGAAGTAGTTTTGGACTAAAGGAATCCGATAATACAAAGGTCTATAAGTGTGATGCCACAGATGAGGCCGCTGTGATTCGTCTCAAGAAGGAAATCCTGGATGACTTTGGTGTAATCAATTCTGTTGTGTCCAATACAGGTATTTGGGAGCCTGTCACAGGCACTTTCGGATCACTGCACGAATTGGAAAGAAACTTCAAGGTGAATGTCGAAGCACACGTTATAGCCATAAATGTCTTTTCTGAAGCTATGAAGGAAGATGGCGGTACGATTGTTCTGGTCGGTGCTTCGAGACTCATATACAAAGGAAATACTCTGCCTTATTCGGTTAGCAAATCATCAGTCGAGGAGTTGACTAGGATTGCCGCAGAAAAGTTGCGTCAATATAATATACGTGTGAATGCCGTGGCTCCAGGTTCGGTGCTAGGTGAAGACACATACTTTAACGTGTTTCCGTTCAGTTACCCGAGGCTAGCTGAAAGGATAGTCGTTGAGCCTATTGAGGTTGCTATGACTACAGTATTTCTGTCAAGTAACATGTCTTCGGGCATAGACGGGCAGTGCATTACGGTTGACAGGGGACTTAACACTATTTAGGATAGGGGTAAGTAAATTTTACCTTTTGGAAGAAATAAAAAATTTTCTGTGGTTCATTACATAATTAACAATTTCTGTCCAAAAAAGCGATTATTGAACGCGTTGACAGTTCTCGGCCACATCATTATTAATTTCGACCATTTTCTAAATCTGACTTATTACTAACTATAAGTGATGATGATGCTATTTGTATTCCTTTGAGCTTAAATTTACGGAGTATTTCTGTGCTAATTTCAGTTTCTGTTGTCTTTCGTTCCCAAAGATCTGTTATGTATCTGAGACTTAGAAGAGCATAATTATCATTGAATGAAACAAATATTCTTGGTTCAAATATCCCCCTTTCTATAAAGTATTTTTTCTTAAGGCGCGTGTATTCTTTTGTGGCTTTCTCAAAATATTTTTCTGTAACGCTTTTTGCTATTTCCTTGAGCATTGATGAAATTTGATCAATATCTGAATTGTAAAATACAGGGACATCAATGTTGTCCCAAAGATAATTAAATCCTTTTGAAAAATTGACTATCTGTGCCGTCATTATTTGATTGTTTGGTACCTCGACTAATCTTCCGGTATATAAATCTGCAGACGTCCATTGATTGATTTCCATCAAGGTAAAGAAAAAGGCGTTTATGTCAACAACGTCCCCCTCTTCATTTCCGATCTTTATCCGCTCTCCTATGCTGAAAGGTCTGAGAAATATTATTACAAACCACGCTATAAGACTTGTAATTGGATCTCTAAGAGAAAATGCAATGCCCGCCGAAAACAGGCCAGCGGAGACAATAACTATGCTTGTATTCTTTACAAAAATTGATACTACAATGATGAAGTCAATCAAAATAATGACAAGGGCAATAAACTTCTTCATGGTGTATCTCGTCTTTATTTTTGAAATCTTTTCAATAAATTTAGCAAAAATTAAATAAATGATCGATGAAATAATGACCACAAATGCGGTGTCCAGAATAGCGTAAAAATACTGAAACGATTCTATTGATGACAGAATAGACATTTCATTCCTCTATCTATCTTATAGTATTTAAACCCGCATACAGCTTTATGGTTCATTTGACTTTACACGATTTCATTATTTTTAAATGCGTGGTATAATACATTTTCAGTTAGACAAACATAATAATCGTCTAAATGTTCACCAAGACAGATGAATCCTTGGATCAGGATTATAAGGCCAATAAACGGGCTGATGAGTATAGTTGCTACAAGTGTGTCCGGTTTTATTGGTCTTGGAACCGCAATAATATATTTCTTTAATTGGAAATATATACTTTTCGCAGTCATAGTTGCATTTCTGATAACCTGTGCTGGCAATGTTCTGAATGACGTTGTAGATGTAGAAATAGATAAAGTGAATCATCCAGCAAGGCCAATTCCCGCAGGCCAGATAAATAAGAACAGTGCACGTTCGGTATCCATCGCATTTTTCGGGGTAGCGATTATCGTATCTATTTTGACTTTGCATTTAATATCTATAATAATTGCAGTTATCGCCTCTATACTTCTCGCAATGTATGAGTTGAGAATCAAACGATTTGGTCTGAGCAAAAATCTAACTATAAGTCTGCTTGTTGGTCTACTGTTTATTTTTGGAGGGGTTTCAGTCAATGCGGGGAGCAAAATGCTCATATTATTTGTCCTAGCTTTTCTCGCAATATTCTCGCGTGAGATAATAAAAGATGTAGAAGACATATCTGGGGATGTTAACAGAAAGACCTTGCCAAAGAAGTATGGCATAAAAGTGGCTGATTACCTTGCTTTCGTCGTGGTTGTGGTGTTGATTGCTATCTCGTTCTTGCCTTATTATCTAGGCATACTGAGCGTATTCTATCTTTATATAGTCATTCTGGCAGATATTGTCTTCCTCTTATCCGTATCCATTACCTTCAAGAGTCCAACAAAAGGTCAACAAATATCTAAGTACGCCATGATTATTGCACTTGCATCATTCGTGATCGGTGAGTTAGTTTGAGCATATATTCAGAAATTGTATCGTCCATCCGCAAGAAGAAACTGCATATGACGCTGATTGATCCAGCATTTCAGAGCCCTGAAAAGGCAGGGGAGATCGCAAGGAATGCTGAAGCAGCCGGAACGGACTATATCATGATCGGCGGATCAACGAGCGTCACAAGAGAAAAGCTTGATGAAACGATCAAAAAAATAAAAGTCGATTCTAAGCTTAAGGTCATAATTTTTCCCGGCTCTTCCGAGACAATAAGTCCGTTGGCCGATGCCATTTACTTCATGACCCTTCTAAACTCCTCCGATCCCGAATATATAATTGGTCACCAAGTTAAAGCGGCTCCATTGCTTAAGAAGATGGGCATAGAGACCATTTCCATGGGATATATCGTTTTCTCGCCAGGGATGACCGTTGGAAGGGTAGGAAAAGCAAAGTTAATCCCAAACGAGGGTGTTGATGAAGCAGTTGGTTATTCTATAGCGGCGGAGATGCTGGGACTAAAAATGATTTATCTTGAGGCCGGAAGTGGGGCTTCTCAGATAGTTAACCCTAAAATTATAAAGGCTGTAAGGCAAAATATAGGCTTGCCCTTGATAGTTGGAGGGGGCATAAGATCCAGAGAAAGCGTAAGGGCGGTATCCGAAGCTGGCGCAGATATAGTCGTTACAGGTACAATTGTGGAACAGGTTGACAATGTTACCAGTGCACTGGAACCGTTGATTGCTTCGCTTAGAATGGATAAATAGATGACTTTTTAATGGGCATTGATCTACCCTAATCGAATGAAAATCAGTGTTAGTGTAAAATACCTCAGCGGTGTAGAGGATCCTGAAGCTCTGACAATCAAGAAAAATCTCGACATACTCGGTTTTAAGGGCATAGAAAAACTTGCAATATCCAAGACTTATGAATTCGAACTTGAGGATGGTACCGAAGATAAGAGGAAAATGATAGAGGAAATAGCATCCAGAATACTCACAAATCCGATAATACAATCGTATACATTAAGTGAATAAAATGAGTAATCACGAAGAAGTCTCTGTTCAGCGTGTTAGCCTGATTGGAGTGAACGAAGATCAACTCAGAAAGATAAGCGAAACAATGCAACTCGGGTTAACGGTTGACGAGATGCTCAAGCTTAGAGAGTACTTCAAGGGGCTTAACAGAAACCCGACGGACATTGAACTTCATGCAATAGCACAGGCCTGGAGTGAGCATTGCTGTTATAAATCATCGAAATTTTATCTAAAGAAATATTTTTCTTCACTCGAGAAGCATGATGCCATCCTTGCGATGGAGGACGATGCAGGTGTAGTATCTTTCGACGAGGATTATGCTTATGTTGTCAAGATGGAAAGCCACAATCATCCCAGTGCGATTGAACCTTACGGTGGTGCGGCAACAGGAATCGGAGGCATAATCAGGGATATCTTGTGCATGGGGGCACAGCCTGTCGCTCTACTTGATTCTCTTTACTTCGGAGAAGTAGAAAAAACTGAGTGGAATGACAATGCCCTGCACCCAAGATTTATCCTCTCAAACGTTGTTGCCGGCATACGAGACTATGGAAATAGGGTCGGTATACCGAATGTTGCTGGTTCTGTTGATTTTGATCCTTCTTTTAACCATTCACCGCTGGTGAATGCCGGCTGTGTTGGTATTGCGAAAAAGTCGGAGATAGTCAGGAGCTTCGTTTCGAAGGTCGGAGACATTCTTGTTCTTGCGGGAGGAAGGACGGGAAGAGACGGCATACATGGTGTAAATTTTGCTTCAGCTGAGTTGACCGAGAAAAGCGAAACATTGCGTTCTGCGGTTCAACTTGGAAACCCTATCATCAAGGAACCGCTAATACATGCGATTCTGGATGCCAATGATCTGAACCTCATTGATGGAATGAAGGATCTTGGAGGGGGCGGCCTTTCCAGCTCATTAGGTGAAATGTGCTTCTCCGGGGGTACTTCTGCAGTTGTCGATCTTGATAAAGTCCTGCTTAAAGAATCAAACATGAAGCCATGGGAGATCTGGGTCAGCGAAAGCCAGGAACGTATGCTTCTTGCCGTTTCTCCGGAAAATTTGAACACGCTAGGAGATATATTTAAAAAATGGGACATTGAATATTCATCTATCGGTACCGTCACAGAAGGTAGGGATCTGATAATCCACTTCAAAGGTGAAGAGGTCTTCAACCTTGAACTTTCCTTTGTAACATCCGGCCCAATGTATTGTCGCCCATATGAACTACCTCCTCGGGGTCCAGCAGAATATGTTCTTGTAAAAGATGATTTCAATCTTAAGGACTTTCTTCTGGATTTTCTTCACGATAAGGAAAACTGTTCGCGTTTCAATATAACAAGACAGTATGATCATACGGTACGGGGAGAAACATTCATCCGACCGCAATGCGGAATCCCTAATTTTGAGACGCATTCTGACGCAACACTTATACATCCTGTTCCAGAATCCCCGAAAGGTTTGGCTATCACGTCAGGCAGCAGAATAGGAATGGTAGAAATTGATCCATCAAATGGAACAACGGCTACTATGATCGAAGCTTACCTGAACATTCTTGTCACAGGTGCCATGCCAAATTCTGTTGTCGATTGCGTAAATCTTGGGAACCCGGAATCGAAGGAAATCATGGGCCAGATGGTAAGTATATTTTCGGCAATTTCCGATTTCTGTGTGAAGATGAAACTGCCAGTTGTGGCCGGCAACATCAGCCTTTATAATCAGTTTGACGGAAAGAACATTAAACCGGTACCATCAATTATGATGGCCGGAATCATAGATGACGCGTCCAGGGCAATAACGGTCAATTTCAAAGAGGAAGGCAACATAATATATGTGATTGGAAGCGAGTCATCAAATCTGGGTGGGAGCCAGTTCCTGAAATTTTTGGGAAAACAAAGCAGGTCGATCCCTTCATTCAGTGTCGAAGAACTTTCAAAGATGTCGGAGGTATATCTTGTGGCAGCAAAATCTGGAATGATCTTATCTGCGCACGATGTTTCGTCTGGAGGATTAATCCAGACACTTATGGAAATGTCCTTCGGATCAAACATCGGTTTTGATGTTGACCTTTCCTATTTGTCGGGTGCTCGATACGTCGAGAAATTGTTTTCTGAGGGTGGGCAGCGAATAGTTGTCGAAGTGAAGCTCTCAGAAAAAAAAGGGTTCGAAGATATAATGAAAGGTATCCCATGCAGGCAGATTGGCAGGACAATAAAAGAGCGTATCTCTATATCCGATCAGGATATAGGGCTTTTGGACGGTAAAGTTGACGAATTCAGGGAGAGATGGGTGACTGGACTTGACGGAATCATATAATGGTGATGAAAGCGATCATTTTAGCAAGAAGACATACCTGAAAGAAAAGAATCTCACTGTAAACACATTCTATAGGCTAGGGTTTTCTGGAGAGAAAAGCTGCGGCTTTGTCCAGGTTGTTGATGGGGATCCAAAAGACGGCGAAGATGTTTTTGAGATGTACAAGGAACTCATAGAGTGCGGAATAAGTAAGGAAGAAGTAGAACAACGCCATCATAAAGTAATAGAGGAGATAGAAAAAGGAAAGCTTGACGTCACTTTCTAAATGAATGGACCGGTTACCTCAAACTCTACAAGGTCATGGTCCCGAAGTTTCAGGTTTTCCCTGAGATAGACCTCCGATATTATTTCTACTACATCTGTATAAATTGACCTCTCCGGAAAAATCACGGCGCAGTCTATGCCCTTTAACTTTGCACGAAATGCCTTAACTGCCCCAAATGTTCTGTCGTCTGTCACGAAGCCTTCAATATGTATCCCGTCCATGCTCCTTAGTTTTCTCAGCGCCAAGGAAAATTCAGGCAAAATTTTTAGGTTTAGCGTCCCAAAATATGGCATGAAGCCCAATTTTTCCTTAATCTGTATAACATAAAATTTTCTCGAGATATAATATCTCCCCTCCCCCATCCCAGTTATCAGATCGCCGGTCAGTTTCATTGACTTCTGGGTCTCAAAGATGGTTCCGAGATCGACGTACTCCTTCAGTAAGACATTCATTCCTTTATCTGTTATTGAGATCTCCTGCTTACGGCCTACAATCTGCCTCGAAATTAGACCATCTTTCAGCAATCTTAATATTAGTTCCGAAGCCGATTGCTGGGAGATGTTGAGGTACTTCGCTAGATCCAACGATGTTATTGTAACCTTGTTTTTAACTCCGCTAATTGCCTTTATGGCCTTTACAGCAAAATAAGAATCATCCGTTCCATTCGAAAGTCTTGACTTCATGAGGTTCGTCTCGCAGTAAGATAACGTCATGTCTGTAATAAATCATACCGATCAATTCATCCTTACGGTTCCGTTTGAACGGATGGAAGCATTCCTTATCCCGAGTGATTTCGCACGGGTAAGAAGCCCCCTGTCATTTGTCAAAATGAATGCGCCTAATCTCCGGGCGGTTTCCAGAATACAGTCATCACCCCTTCCTTCAGAGTTTATTATTTCAAAGCGGGAAATCAGTTCCAAAGCTGCTCTCGCATGTGGATTCCTTATCGAAAGGCCTCTCAATTCCGATGCAACACATTCAGGTACGATAATACCATTTATTTCGTCAATTCCAAACAGAGCGTTGCTTAAATCAATGTGTTTTTTGACAGCATAGATGAGGGAATTTGTATCAAGTATAATTTTAGACATTAGCAGCAGGAATCTTTTATGTAAAATCGATCAGGACTGCTGTTCGCGCTCCACAATTTCTGCAATTGCAGTATTGTTTCTTATCCTTTTTATAACTACCTTAACAGTTTCTCTTCGTTTCGCTCCAGGTACGACTATGTTTACACCTCTTAGAAATGCACGGCCTTCCCCAGAATTTCCTATCTTCGTTATTTCTACAGTGTAGGTCTTCCCCTCCTCGACTGTATTCTCCTCTTTCTGCATTTCGGTGGCAACTCTAATTGGGTGCTGTGCACCACAGGCTTTGCACACAAGCAGATAAGTCCTCCCTACCTTTTGAATTTCTGTATCCGGGGAACCGCACTCATAGCACTTCACGAAGGAATCCATGTATTTTTGGATCTTCTTTGAAATCTGATCAGGTGATATCTTTCTGTTAATGATCAGTCTTCTTCCATCTATTGTAACTCCGATTCCAAATTCGGTCATCAAGAATTTTGCTATGTGCCTTGGGTCCCTGTTTATCATGTCTGCAATATCGGCGAAATTTCTAACTATTGTTACCTTTCCCTCTTGGATCACATCTGGTTCTGGAACCTGTAATCTTTGCTGGCTCAAGTTGGATTTGGATAACACGTTCTCGCTTCTCTTCAAAAGCGCTTCATAACTGTCTATGCCCATAAAGACTGCATTACAAACTTTCTAATAAGGTTGATACATATTTAAATTTAATATGTAAAATACTTACATACATATGTAAGACACAGTTTCCCATTCCTTAAATACATTTAACTTTATTACATTCTATAAACCTCATTAAATATGGGGTTGTATGAATAGCACAGCTTTTTAATTTGTCAGTACAATTAAAAAGGAACGTACATACAATAGGAAAGATTTAAATATATCTCAACGCATTATCTTTAGACGCACTGTGGTAACAGAATCAAAAGATACAAAACTCACACTACGGATATCGGAGGATGATCTTTCAGAGATAGACGAATTCCTGGAAGTTAATCCTAGATTTGCAAGCAGGTCGGAATTCATCAGGCACTCTGCCATGGATTACATTGCTAGGACAAGAGTAGGGGTAGTTGAAGAGCAGAATAGCGGTGTAAAACTAAGCAGGAATCTCGACAATATAATATCGTCAGTCATCGAGAGAGGATTCTTTAAGACAAGAGATGAGGTAATAGAGGAATTGCTGAAAACTGCGATAGATTCGGGCGTGCTTCGTCGGGTTATAGAGCAGAGAATCAAGAGTTACAACTCTATAATGAACGATCTTAGGAAATTTGAGACGACCACGGATAAACGTGAATATGACTCGGCCAAAGGGAGATACTAATATAGAGAAGGAGTTAAAAAAATGGAAGCGGTAGAAGAACAGTACATGAAAGGAATTGTTGGACAAAAAGTCAAAAAATATTATAACGAACGTTTGGACAACATCGTCATAGCATTCGGTTCAACAGGATACAGGATTTTAGCGAGTGTAAAGCCACTTCAGACTCGTAAGACGAGTTATATTTCAGTTCAGTCGAAGAAGGAGAAGGATTCCGTGGAAAAATTCTCAGAAAGATTCTCTGAAATATCGCTAGAAGGACCAGAAGAAGTCAGGGTTTCCCTCATGTCCAAGGAGGAATTCGAATACAGGAGAACAAGGGAACATGTAGACAATTCGGAAGGCTTCATCGATTCCAGATCAATAAGTATGCAATTTATAGACCTACGAAAGAACTGGTACCTAATGTCAAAAGAAATATTCAATACGTTTCCAAAGAGCAATTCCTACATATTGATGAGCGCCCTCGGTGGAACATTTTCCCAGGCAATGCACATATCTTTTGCATCGCTCCTTAACGAGGTTGGCCTCCCACATCTGGACGTTGCAGTTGTACCTTTCGAAATAGATGGAAATAAGAAACAGAGGGCACGCAAGGCCTTAAGAGTCTTGAAAAATGTATCTAAAGGAACCGTAGTCTACGATAATGACAAAGTGATTGAGAAACTTGGACTAGATTCCGGAAATCCTTATAACACGAGAACGTTGAGCAAGATAAATGAACGAATAGCAAGCGATGTAGGTGTTTTCTCTGCGAAACTTGCTAATCGATCAAGCATAAACGTTTACAAATTAACATATTGATTTTTTAATTATTCTTTCTATAGTTCATTGGTTATTTCTTTTTCATCCATGGTTCTTTCGCAAAATACGCATTTTATCGTAAGCGGGCTCTTTGTCACAATCGTGAATTCGCTCTCAACCGGTTCCTTTTGGTTCGTGATACAGTTGCCATTTACGCATTTGAGAATTCCGACAACTCTCTTTGGCATCTCAACGATAAATTTCTCTTCAATTTCGTAATCCTTAACTATTGTTATAGTTGCGGTTGGAGCTATCAGAGATATCTTGTCGACTTCAAATCTCTCCAGATCGCGGTTTTCTATCTTGATAACGTCTTTGAGAGCAATTTTGTGGCTTGGAACACGAATCCCTATACTGATGGAGTTCATGTTTCGTTCGTCGATACCAAGTATATCGAGAACCTTCAGTGCTTTCCCAGCAGGTATATGATCAATCACAGTTCCATCTTTGATCTTTGAAATTTTTAATGTTCTTTCCATTGTATTTTCACCCCAGTATCTCAGAAATAAGCGCCATTCTAACCGGTACCCCGTTATTGGCCTGCCTGAAGTAAACAGCTTTAGGCGATCGGTCAACTTCAGGTGAGATCTCGTCGATCCTTGGGAGCGGATGCATAATTATCGATTTTTCCTTCATCGCCGAGACCGTATTCATGTTTATCGAGTAGGAACCGATAACACTCTTATATTCGTTTGGATCAGAAAACCTTTCTTTCTGTATTCTCGTAACATAGAGCACATCAGTCGTCTCTATAACTCTGTTAAGATCCTCAGTCATCTTCACCTTCATACTGTTCTCAATTCTTGAATACACATAATTTGGGAGTCTAAGGAGTTGGGGGGAAACGAGGTTTACGGAAACATCGTATTTACTAAGGGCTATGAGGAGAGAATGTACAGTTCTCCCATATTTCAGGTCGCCAACAATGGTTATCTCCTTCCCATTAAGATCCCCTATTTCCTTTCTTATGGTATACAGATCAAGAATTGTCTGTGTCGGGTGCTGTCCGGAACCATCTCCTGCGTTTATCACCGGTTTGCTTGAAAAGCGGGATGCAAGTCTTGCGGCCCCTTCCATCGGATGGCGAACCACAATGATGTCCGCGTAGCCTTCTGCCATCCTGACTGTATCTGCAAGTGTCTCTCCCTTTGCAACGGATGAGGATTTAATTTCAGAAATCGAAAGAACACTCCCGCCAAGCCTGTGCATTGCGCTTTCAAAAGACAGTCTAGTTCTCGTGCTTGGTTCGTAAAATATTGTAACCATGATCTTTCCATCCATGGTTTTAAGCGGTTTGCCTGAAGCCAGAGAATTCTCCATTTCGCCAGCGATTTTGAATATTTCCTCAAGTTCCGTGGTTGTTACATCCTCAATTGAAACAAGGCTCTTGTTCTTTAACATCAACGAGTTAACTCAAGGAGAGATAAAAATTTGCTGAGACCATGATGATTCAACTAATGAGTGATCGAGCATCACGGTTGCGTGTGTTTTGTCTTAAACTTGTTATCTGAATAGTATTTTAAACCTTACGGAATCACATGCTTATGCTAAATCGATTCTCGGGATTTTATAAACGCACTCCAAGCGAGAGGCTCTCAATAGTTGCCAAAGAAACAAATCTTAGCAGTGAAGAAATAGAGGAACTTTATAAGACTGGGAGCCTCAACACGGACCTCGCAGGAAAACTTGTAGAGAACGTTATTTCCACGTTGGAAATACCAGTAGGAATAGTCCCAAATTTTATCGTTAACGGGAAATCACATTTTGTTCCAATGGCCATAGAAGAAGCCTCTGTTGTTGCAGCATGCTCAAACTCTTCCAGGATAGCAAATGAATCCGGGGGTTTTACTGCCGACTCATCAGATCCCGTCATGATCGGTCAGATCCAGATCATAAATGTGAAAGACCCTGAGAAAGTTATAGATCATATTACAAAAGCACGCGAAGAGATTTTGGATATTGCAAATTCAAGAAGCCGAACTCTCAAAAAACTCAATGCCGGTGCAAAAGACATACGCACACGTGTTCTGAATGACCCTGGAAGAAGTGTTCTGCTGGAGATTTACGTTGATGTCAGGGATGCAATGGGGGCAAACGTCATTAACAGTATGTGCGAAGCTGTTGCGTCTTTTTTGACGGAGCAGTTCGATATTGAGACGAACCTTCGCATTCTCAGTAACCTGACACCAAACAGGGTGACGAAAAGCAGTGCGGTTTTCAGAAGTGATCTGATTGGCGGAAGCGAAGTTTCAAAACGCATTGTGAAGGCATATGAGATGGCCAATGTCGATCCATTCAGAGCAGCCACTCATAACAAAGGCATTATGAACGGCATCGATGCGGTCCTTCTTGCAACTTTGAATGATTGGAGGGCAGCAGAAGCCAACGCCCATACCTATTATCATTTCAGTGGGAATCTTTCGATCTCCAAATATTCACTGGATAGTTCGGATAATCTTCTAGGTGAGATAGAGATTCCGCTTGCTGT
This sequence comes from Thermoplasmatales archaeon, assembly GCA_026127925.1. Taxonomy (NCBI): domain Archaea; kingdom Methanobacteriati; phylum Thermoplasmatota; class Thermoplasmata; order Thermoplasmatales; species Thermoplasmatales archaeon. The sequence goes on along the minus strand of JAJSLM010000005.1, from coordinate 89,316 downwards.
CGGCACTGTCGGTGGTTCTACAAATTCCGTAAGGAAAGCGGCGATATTTCGGAAAATATTGAACGTCAGTGATTCAAGGGAATTCTCTAATCTTTTGGCTTCTATAGGCTTGGCGCAGAATTTCGCTGCACTTCGAGCGCTTTGCTCCGAAGGAATTCAGGAGGGCCACATGAGGCTTCACGCCAGATCATTGGCGGCTTCGGTCGGTGCTACTGGTGAGTTGATCGAAACAATATCGAAGATAATGATACGGGAAAAGGACATAAGTATGTCAAGGGCAGCATCTCTTTACGATGAAATGAGAAAGAAGAATTAATAATAGTCCCTGAATTATTACAGATGGGCGAATCTAGATGGATCCGGAACTTGAAAACTATATGAAAACTGGCGATCAGCTACTTGGAAAAGGAAAGAACATTGATAGCATAAGGGAATACCTGAAAGGATACGAGATGCTGAAGGACAAGGAGAACCAAGATACTGCGGATTTCTGTCAACGTCTGTCAACTGTATATTCTTTGCTCGGAAAGGAAGGGTATGAGGAGGCAAAGAAATTCGGTGAGATTTCTCTTCACATTCACGAAAAAATCGATGATCAGGATCTTGTGGTTTTAGACCTGCTCAGCCTGGCTTCAGCTGTTTCAAGTGCGGGGAAAAATCAAGAAGCCGAAGCCTTTGCCAATAGGGCACTGGATTTATCGAAAAAAATGAATGACCCCGTTTTCATAGCAATGAGCCTTAATTCACTGGGTAGCTTGAAAATGGATTCAAAGAAAAGCAAGAATGAGGCTCTCAAGATATTTGATGAAGTAATTGCACTGTCAAAGGAGAACGAGGACTGGGATGATTATTTTGAGGCCCTTACCAATAAGATAAGCATAATCAGCGAGGATAAAGATGCAGACGAAGCACTAAGACTAGGGAATTCCGCAATGGATCAAGCGGACGATATCGCCAAAAAAATCAAGAACAAGAGAGACAGGAAGAATTTCAGGGAATCAATAATTTTTCTTTACGATGTTCTTGCGGACATTGCAATGTCCATGGAAAATGTTGATCTTGCAATAAAAATAGCCCAAAGATCAAAGTCAGACTGAATGTGAGGAACCGAGACCAGCAAGGAGTTCATCGCAGAATTGTTTTGTATCATATCCCTGATCTGACATTAAGGCAAGAAGCGCTATCTCAAAGGTCATGAACTTAGATCCTGACATAATTTCTCTTGCCTTTTCAATGATCTCTTTTTTGCTGAATTTTCCGTTAACGACCATGGAATCGAGGATCCGGTCAACGACTGGCCGCTCCACAGGCGAAGAAAAGAGCTCATCCCGGGTCACAGAGAAATCCAGTGGAACAATTATGCCCGATACACTGAAATTCGGGATATAAAGATCGTCACGCTCAACCAGAATTCCAGCATTGCTGGCGGCCTTTACAAACTCTGTAACAGTCTCTGGATCAAGGAGGTTCTTCTTAAAAGAAAGTGTACTAATAAAATCCTGGAGGGTCAAACCTTTTGCCCCCTTTTTAACAGAAAATGCTGCTGTTATCAACTTCTTGGAAAGGTCTATATTCATTACAATCCCATCACTGAGAAATATAAAGAAATATGCTTTAATTAAGTAACACTTATTTTAGTTTTGATACTTCTTCTTTGACTTTCTCGTAGTCAGGTTCTACACCGGGATCTTCGGAAACCCACTTGTATCTGACATTGCCTTCCTTGTCCAGTACAAAAACCGATCTTTTGGAAGCTCTGAGACCATGGATGTTCACAAAGTTCTCATAGAGGACACCATATTTTTTTGAGACGTTCTTTTCCGCGTCACTGAGCAGATCGAAGTTTAGTTTGTTAGCCTTTGCAAATTCAGCAAGAGAAAACGGCGTATCAACGCTTATACCAACAACTTTTGCCCCAAGATTATTGAATCCTGCCATTGAATCCCTGAATCTGCACATCTCCTTAGTGCATACGCCTGTAAAAGCACCTGGGAAAAATGCAAGAACCAATTTATTACCTTTAAACTCCGATAGCTTTCTCTGTTTCAGATTTTGATCCAGCGCTTCAAATTCTGGTGCGCGTTCTCCAACTTCAACTGTCATATTAAATCCATCAACAATATATCCACGTTATTTAATATGAATGTCGCTCTTTGAGCAAATCATGCTCTTTTCATACATCTTCCTGGGATGAAATGTTTTTAATATGCGCGATACTAAGGAACAGGAACTTCTTGAAAGCCGTAACATTGTTGTCAGGAGGAAAGGATTCGTTTCTCTCAACCGTGCTAGCAATAGAACAGGGGATGGACATTGTTGAAGCTTTAACCATAATTCCCGAGGAATTCTCCTACATGTATCATTTTCCAAACGCAGACAGGGCTTCATATGTATCCGGTCTGCTTAATCTCCGATCTGAATATATGAATGAGAACGATCTTGTCCTGAAGCTAAAAAATTTGTCGGAATCCGGTGTTAGCACACTGATCTCTGGGGCAATAGCGTCTGACTATCAGAAGACAAGAATTGAGAAATTGTGTACCATTTTAAATATGCGCTCCTTTACGCCACTTTGGCGAAAGGATCAGAAAGCTGTTTTAATGGAGATCATCAGACGAGGCATATTGCCAGTAATTGTATCTGTTTCCGCGGACGGGTTCACAAAAGAGGACCTTGGGCATGTAATCGACGAAGATTATCTGGCTGAATTAGAGAAAAAAGAAGAAAAGTTTGGGATTAACATAAGTGGTGAGGGAGGAGAATACGAGACATTCGTAACCTATCCAGGTTACGGGAAGCGCCTTAGTATTATGAAATCGCACATTTTGTGGGAAGGTTCTCACGGTTATCTTTTACTCGACGAGATAGGTTAACCGTCTTCTGACTAGAGTGTTTTTTGATTAACTTCATTATCCATTGGAGTATACTTCTTTGCGTCAAGAGTTATGTTCGTGAGTTCCCTTAGCAATCTTAAAAGTCTCTCTTGATCAACCTTAATCGGTTCCATCAACATATTTGAAGGAGCAATTTTTATACCTTGCTTTTCAAGAATACTCAAATATTCCGCTCTATTCTGTGAATTAACTTTTTTGTAAGAAACAGGAAGGTCAACGTTACATCTTTCAAGTTCCCGAGAGAATATCGGCCTGTTAAAAATATAACAGAGAAGCAATAAGGCATCATCCCCACTGTTATCAGACGATATTTTTCTTGCTATGGTTCCGACAATATCATATACATCCCTGCCAGACTGAGTGTTGAGGGAGTAAATCCTGGAAGGCTTAACTTCTCTTCTCTTAAGGATACCTTGATCAACGAGCGCATCAAGATATCCAGTCAAAATGAGTCTGTGTACTGCGTTACCGTGTTCTGCAAGCTTCTTGTGTAAACCAGAGATACTATTTTCCTCCTTGAAAAGTATCGATAGTATATCATTTAGCAGATGCTTCTCATCTTTGAATCTTTCCAACTTTCTTCCCCTCCACCAGAGCAGATTTTGTCCTTATCCAGTCCCTGAGCGCAAGATCGCACAATTCACGCGAATGTCCAACGAATTTTGTTGGATCATCAATTTTGGGTAAACGTTTGATCACATTTTCGGGTACATCTCGATTCTTTAAAATAGCTTGTGTTAAGGAAATTCCACGGTCGGCCGCATACATAGCACTTGATCTTACAAGTTCGTGTGCAGTCTGCCTCGGAACGCCTAGAGTGGTGAGTTCGGTAACATACTCTTCCGAAAGAGTAAAGTCATCTGCAAGAAGGTTGTCGAGCATTCTCTTATCGTCAACTTTCAGGGTTTCAAGCACAGATGTCATCTTTGTCAGGATATGATCGGTGAGAATACATGCGTAGGGAATAACAAAACGCTCCGATGCACTGTTTGTGAGGTCTCTTTCGTGCCAGGTAACGGCAGCCTCGTACTCGGAGACGATGAGGCTTCTTATGAATCGCGCAAGGCTTACAACATTCTCTGAATTTACGGGATTCACCTTGCTGGGCATTGAACTTGATCCGATCTGCCTCGTTGCATCAAAGTATTCCGAAACCTCACCGATTTCTGGACGTTGTAGATTCCTTATTTCTGTTCCAATTTTTTCTAAGAGCGTAGCAATAAGGTTAATCAAAGACAGGAATTCTATGTATCTGTCACGATCAACGACCTGATTTGCAGGTACGTCTACGGAAATTCCCAGGATTTCCATTGCCCTTTCTTGGATCCTTAAAAAATCAGGTCCCAGGGAAGCCCCAGTCCCAACCGGACCAGATAATTTTCCAGCAATTATCCTTTTGCGGGACTCCAAAAGTCTTTCTACGTTGCGATTCATCTCTGTCAGGTAAACCGATAATTTTAGGCCAAACGTTATCGGACTGGCATGCTGACCGTGCGTTCTTCCTAGCATGGGTGTATTTTTGTATTTCAGAACTAGAGTGGCGAGCACTTCCTGAAATCTCAAGAGATCATCCTCGAGATAAGAAAGGAAGTCTTTTATTTGCAACGCTGTTGCACTATCGTCAATATCGTTAGATGTAGCCCCAAAGTGAACATAGTCTCCATTTTCAGGGCATTGCTCAGAAATTGCCTTTACGAGAGCGGCAATATCATGTCTTGTCTCCCTTTCGATTTCCTTCATTCTGTTCAGCGTAACATTTCCTGAATCGACAACTGCCTTAATAGATTCATAAGCATCCTTTGGAATGACTTTGAATTCGGATTCTGCCTGTGCAATGGCTCTTTCGACCTTCAGAAAATACTCAAATCTCGATTCTTCGGAGAAGATATTCTTGACTTCATCACGACCATAACGGAACTCAATCGGTGATACTGGCATGAAGGCATATCCGATATCTTTTGAAAAATCTTTTCCCTCACGTTTTGTTTAATAAAATGAACGTGAAGACCAGTATTTTGTGGCTTATCAATGGCAAAATACGAATGATTTCTAAGTTCGTACTTACCTCATATTTGGGCAACGGTACGATTCGGACGGTAGTAGATTGAATCATGGATATTGCCGATAATAGAAAAACTGTGAAAATACGGTTTCCAGTAAATAGTGTGTTGCGGCTCAGGGAGTGAGTATTTAACGTATTCTCCGCAAGATTGTACCAATAGACATATATATCTGTGTAGAATTCGTTGTTACGAATTTTAGTGCTCTAATATTATTAATTGGAATTTCTGCGATACTGATCGCAGTTTTTACAGGTGTATCCTTACTTTATTACTTCATGAACACATTCGATTCTGCGAAATATAAAGCCAAATCTACTTTGTCGGATATCGACTTGAACAAAGTTACTATCCTTATGCCGGTTTACAATGAGAGCATTCCCATATTCACCGAATCCATAAATTCCGTTGCCAAACAGGGATGTAAATTTGTCGTTGTTGGCGATTCCAATGATGATCCTTATCGCTCTATAGTAGAATCACTTGGTGGAACCTTCATTTATCAGGAAAAGCATTTGGGGCAAAAAGGCACAATCGCAACAGGTATGTCTTATGTCGAAACTGAATATGTCATGTTTGTAGATAGCGACACGGTTCTTCCAGACAACGCAGCAAAAAGCCTTTTGAGCAGATTTACTGATGGTGTTGGTGGCGTCGGTGCAAACATAACGGTCAGGAGAACGGATAGCAGAATAGGATATATGTCTGAGTTCATAGAGCGTTCTAAAGAAGTGGTTTATAAAGCGATGGCTCACCACGGGAGCGTCATGAATCTTGATGGGCCCTGCGCTATGTATGACACGAAAGTCATAAAACCATTCGTACTTTCTGACGAGTTCGTTCATTCCAGGGTTCTCGGCAGACCTAGCCAGCTTGGCGAGGATTGGTTGATGACTAATTATATAATCAGAAAAGGATTGCTCGCTGTTAAGGACTTTGATACAAAGGTTGAGACGTATCCTCAGGGGTCTCTGAAAAAATTCTGGAGGCAGAGCGTCAGGTGGGGGAGATCCGGTTGGGTTCGATTAGGCAGGGAGATCAGGGACGGCACTATGACAAAGGCAGGAAAATTTTACAGTTTTGAATTATCTTATGTTTATATTTTGCCTGTCTTTACATTGGTAATGGCTCTCATCAGAGTAGGAATATTCATAAATTTCCACCCGTACTTTTTCGATCCATTGAAACCCGGTAATTTCTTAGATTTCACGGCTCTCGAGAGATTCGCGCACCATATGTCAGGAAGAATAGGCATAGGGGTTATCGGATATGCCGGGAGCGCACTATTTCTCACAAGGGTTGCATCGCAGATTACGCCTGGACAGAGGCTAAGAACCATTGCTTATGGATCGATAGCCCTGCTAATAATGTTCTGTTCGACCATTTATGGACTTCTAACATTTTGGAAGAGGACAGACTGGCTCACAAGATAGTCCGATATCTTCCAATTTTTTTCCTGGTATGATAAATTTTAAAACCAAGTACGTGTTATCTGTAAGTAATTATGGTAACACCAAGCATGTCTGATTTTGAAGAAGAAGAGGAAAAGATAGGTACTTCCGAAGAAGAATTACAGGAATATTTAGATAAATTAAAGGTAAAGATAAGAGTATTCGGAGCGGGTGGCGCCGGATCGAATACGATCAACCGACTCATGAAAGAGGGTGTAGTTGGTGTAACTCTCATTGCTTGCAATACTGACGCTGCGCATTTGCTCAAAATAAAGGCGAATCATAAAGTACTGCTCGGAAAGAATCTCACCAGGGGTCTTGGTTCAGGCGCCGATCCAAAGGTCGGTGAACAAGCCGCAAAGGAATCCGATCAGGAGATCGTAAAATACACATCTGGCGTCGACATTGCATTTGTGGCTGCAGGCCTTGGCGGTGGAACTGGAACTGGATCAGCATATTATATCGCCTCCCGAGCCAAAGAAGGTGGATCTTTGACAATCTCAGTAGTTTCCATGCCCTTTACTTCAGAGGGTTCTGTGAGGCTAAAGAACGCGATGTGGGGCCTGAGAAAACTTATTAGAGCATCAGATTGCGTTATACTCATACCAAATGACAAGCTTGTTGAACTTGTCCCCGATATGCCAATGGAAAAGGCTTTTAGATTCGCCGACGAGGTTATGGTTAGGGCAATAACAGGTATATCAGACTTAATTACTAAACCCGGTCTGATTAACCTTGACTTTAACGATCTCAGAACAGTAATGAAAGACACTGGCCTTGCTATGATAGGCATGGGGCAGGGCATGGGAGAACCTGGGACAAGGGTGAGCGACGCGGTCCAGAAAGCGTTAGCATCTCCATTCCTTCAGCTTGACATGTCTAAAGCTTCAGGTGTCATCGTTAACGTTATTGGTGGAAAGGACCTCCAGCTTGAGGAAACAAGCAATGCTTCCGATATGATACGTAAGAGAGTTGGCAAAAATACAAGGATCATATGGGGAACAACCGTGGATAACAGAGTGGAGAGTGGAACGGTTCAGGTTCTCGTCGTCGCCACGGGCTTAACTACAAGTGTTTATCCCGAGATGGCTGGAGAAGTTGAAAGCGATCATGGCATGGACATGATCTCCTGATCTTTGTCGACAATCACAATAAAAAACATTTTTATTCTTACTGCAATAAGCCTACTTGGCGTATAGATTTGAAAATCTATAGTGGTGCGGTGTAAAAATAATGGAAGCCTATGATATTATCGACCTCAAACGCGTTTCTAACGTGATCAGGCGAAAGGTTATTGAAATGGTCTATTCTGCGAAAAGCGGCCATCCTGGTGGATCTCTGAGCGCGGCAGATATACTGACTGTCCTTTATTTTAAAGAGATGAACATCGATCCCCTTCATTCCGATGATCCGGACAGGGATCGGTTTATCATGAGTAAGGGTCATGCATCTCCAGGTCTCTATGCAACACTTTCCGTAAGGGGATTTTTTCCAGAATCTTTCCTCTCCGGTTTCAGAAAATTGAATTCTAAACTTGAAGGACATGTCCACAGGGGTGTTCCGGGCGTTGAAGTATCCACGGGATCACTTGGGCAGGGTCTTGGCGTAGGCGTCGGAATGGCACTTGCCGGTAAACTTGATCAGCGTTCATACAGGGTTTTCGTACTGGTCGGGGATGGCGAAATTGAGGAAGGAAATATATGGGAGTCGATAATGGCTGCTAATAAGTATCACCTGAATAACCTCGTAGCGATACTCGACCGGAACAGGATACAGCTTGATGGCTTCACTCGGGACATAATGCCTCTCAATAATATACCCGACATGATCGCGAGTTTCGGGTGGAATGTCCTTGAGATAGACGGCCATGATTATAACCAGATTATTTCAGCGATAGAAGAGGCAAAGGAATCGCTGGAAAAACCTACTTTTATAGTGGCGAATACAGTTAAAGGTAAAGGCGTAAGCTACATGGAAAATAATCCGAAGTATCATGGTTCGCCGCCCGCTTCAGAGGAAGAATACAGGCTTGCCCTATCCGAACTTTCTGGTGGTGAATAATTCAAATGATCTCCGAGAGCTTGCGCGAAACATACGGAGAAGAACTAGCAGTTTTGGGTGAGAGGCACAATAACCTCGTCGTTCTTGACGCAGATCTTTCATCTTCTACGAAGACTTCCATTTTCGGGAAGAAATTTCCGGATCGCTTCTTCAATATGGGCATCTCTGAACAGTCCATGGTCACCGCTGCTGCTGGTCTCGCTCTCAGCGGTAAGAAGGTGTTTGCTTCCACTTTCGCTGTATTCCTGATGAGAACATATGAACAAATGAGGCAATCGGTGTGCTACAATAATTTGGACGTAAATTTTGTTGTAACTCATGCAGGCATAACCGTGGGCGAAGACGGTGCTACACACCAGATTGTTGAGGATGTTGGTATAATGTCAGGCCTTCCCAACATGAAAGTTATCGTACCAGCAGATTCTTATGAGACAAAGAGCGTTATAGATTATCTAGTGGAATCTGGAACTGGACCGAATTATGTTAGACTCTCAAGGGAAAAATTCCCACTTTTATACGACGATAATTATAGTTTTCACCCAGGGGTGGCGTCCATTTTGCGTGATGGCAGCGATATTACGATAATAGGCATGGGTGTCATGGTCTCCTTTGCTCTGAAGGCGGCTGAAATACTGAAACAGAAAGGCATAGGCGTTCGCGTGATCAACATGTCATCGATTAAACCCATTGACAAGAAGGCAATAATTAAAGCCGCAAACGACACGGGGAGAGTAGTAACGGTCGAGGAACACTCCATATATAATGGTCTTGGCAGTAGAGTCGCGGAAGTAATTTCCGAGAGTCATCCTGTTCATTTGAAGCGTGTGGGTATGATGGACACGTTTGGAAAATCCGGTAAATCTTGGGAGCTCTTCGATTACTTTCATATGGGCGTGAACGATATAGTAAAAGTTTCGGAAGAATGCTTTAGGAAGGAGACTTATTATGAAAATATTTCTTGATACGTCAAACGTTGAAGAGATAAGGGAAGGCGTTGCAATGGGTATTGTTGACGGAGTTACGACAAACCCGTCTCTTGCAATGAAGGAAACGCAGAAAGGCAGATCCTTTGCAGAGATAATCCAGGAAATCCTGAAAGTGACGCCCGGTCCTGTCAGTGTAGAGGTTGTTGCGACAGAATACAGCGAGATGATCCAGCAGGCTGAGAGAGTCGCTAAGTTGGGTGCAAATGCAGTTGTGAAGATACCCATGACTCTGGACGGGCTGAAGGCCATAAAAGTCCTAAAATCGAAGAATATACCTGTAAACTGTACACTTATATTCAATCCAATTCAGGCTCTTCTTGCTGCAAAGTGTGGGGCTGAATACGTTTCACCCTTTGTCGGAAGACTTGATGACATTGGGGAGGACGGGATGGCGATAATCGACCAGATCAGGATGATCTTTGACAATTATGAAATATCGACAAAGATTCTTGTTGCTTCAATAAGGAATCCAGTTCACGTTTTGAGGGCTGCTGTTATAGGGGCCGATGTTGTTACTCTCCCGTTCGATGTTCTCAAAAAATTACCCGAGCATCCAAAAACATCAGAAGGACTTAGCAGGTTCCTCTCGGACTGGAAGAAGGTGTCTCCAGACGGGAGTTTTCCGATCTAATTTTTCAATATATCTATAATTAATTTGTCCAATGTCCTTTTCTTAATAGAACCGGATTGTTTCAAGATTTCTAAGGGCATGGGCTTCAATACCGAATTTAGATCTTATCAATTTGGCGAATTCGGCCGCTTTCTCGCCATCACCGTGGTTGACAAGAATCCTCTGTGGTCTGGGCTTCATCGTTGCTATGTAGGACAGAAGCTGCCTCTTGTCAGAATGACCCGAGAATCCCTCAGCCGTCTCGATAGCCATTCTTATGTCATACCTCGCCTGTTTTCCCCCTTCTGAGAGAGAGATGTCCGTAGCGCCTTTCTGTATTCTCCTACCCGTCGTCCCCTCAGCCTGGTAACCCACAAAAACGAGGGAATGTTCGGGGGAGCTTACCCAGCTTTTGAAGTATTCCATTACCGGTCCTCCATTCATCATTCCCGAGGTAGCCAGGACGACCTTATTTTCCACCGAATCGCATATTTCCAATCTCTGTTGTTTTGTCTCAACCCTCTTGAATATGGGACTCAAAAAGGGGTTCTCTCTTTTAACCATTATGGATTCCCTGAGATTCTTGTTGAGGTATTCAGGGTAGGCAGCATGAATCGCCGTGGCCTCCATTATCATGCCGTCCAGATAAACAGGTACTTCCTTTATTTTCTTGTTTCTAACGGCTTCTTCCAGAACGAGCATTACCTCCTGGCTTCTGCCCACAGCAAATACAGGTACGAGAACGGACCCACCACGGTCGAAGGTTCGGTTAATTATGTCTACGAGTAGTTGCGAAGCTTCGCCTCTCGGGTGATGATAGTCTTCCCTGCCCGCATAAGTTGATTCTGTCATAAATGCTTCGGCTCTGGGGAAAACGTTATTTGCCGGATTGAAAAGCCATGTCTTTTCAAATTTCACGTCCCCGCTAAGGACTATATTATAAAGGCCATCACCAATATGCAGATGTACCGATGCAGATCCAAGGATATGGCCTGCATTGTAGTACGTAAGCCTCACATCCCTTGTTATGTCCGTCGTTTCGTTATATCTAAGCACTATTGAATGTTTCAATTCCTCCCTGATGTGCTTTGATTCGTAAGGTCCCTTGTGCCCCTCGGCATGCGCCACCTTGATGTAATCATTCTGCAGGAGAGCAATCATGTCCCTTGTAGGGGGCGTCATATATACCGGACCGTCGTATCCATATTTATACAGCAATGGGAGGAGCCCGGAATGATCAAGATGCGCGTGCGTGAGAACCACCGCATCTATGGACGAGAATGGCTGAATCTCTGGCGCATAGAGGTAGGGTGCACTCGCCCAGGGTTGATCATCAGGTTCATTCGTGTTCAGCATACCGCAATCAACTAAAATTTTCGAGTTATTTGTGGAGATCAGAGTAGCGCTTCTTCCAACTTCCCTGTGGCCGCCCAGTGCAGTGAGTCTTATCCATGTTTCTCCTGGCATCGTAGGGATGCTCAATTTCTTCCCAAGATTATGCAGGAATTCTTTCCGCTCCTGCTTTACATCCCTTAGGAATTCCCTCATCTCTTTTACAGTTCTTGAGTACATAGGCGGTGCGCGTACGATCCTGGGAGACCATTTTGTCTTGTCCTTTATCGTGACGATGTGATCTGACATTCTCGACGTTATTATGCTTGGTTCGTCCGCCTCTATCACTACTTCGCCAGTATCAGCTTCAAAATATACGTCCTTGAGGCCTGCAGATTCAGGTATAATCTCTCTTATGATGGCTTCAGCCTCATCATCGGGCATCATGATCGAAGGATCAGGACGTATCGTGATTCTTCTTTTCATTTCCTGTGCAATCTGCCTTGCCAGATCTTCCCTTTTGGCGAACAGATCACTGTTTTTGGTGTAAACTACGATCGTTGGTCCTTCGTAATCTATCTCAGTAATCTGATTCTCAGGATATAGTTTGTCGAATACAGTCCTAGTTTCTTCTAAGTAATCTCTAAAAGACATGAGAAATAGCTCCGAGTTTAAAAAATAAACTTAATAGGGAATTTATTGGGGTAATTTGTATTTTTTGATTCTTTCCAGCACTTCATCTTTTGAAAGCTGGTGAAATCCATGGTCTTTATCTATGACCGCTATATCGATCATCCCACCAGAGGCTGAATCTCTCTGCTTAGCGGCTGAAACTCCCCTAATTGCAAGTTCTATTGCCTCTTCGGTACTTATGCCTTCCCTGTATCCGTTTTCCAGAACACCGTATACGAAAGGCGATCCAGATCCGGTGCTGGCATACACATCCTCGACAGATCCACCTGCTGCATCAACCGAGAAAATGTGTGGTTCTGTGTCATATCCACCGATTAGAATCTGGACCATGTATGGATAGAACTTTGTCTGATTAAGTATATTAGACAGGAGGGTTGCAGCAGCCGAAATTGGCATGTTGACTTTTCTCTGTAATCGGTATAGTTCAAGCTCCGCAGACATATATCTAACCAGCACCTGCGCATCGCCAACTAGTCCTGCGATCGTCATTGCAGCTGCTGTGTCAATCTGGTGTAGTTTCTTTCCATCCTTATGCATAATAAAATGATCCATTGTAACTCTTCTTTCAGTTGCCATTACAACACCCTCTTTGGTAACCATTCCGAGTGTTGTTGTTCCTGTACTCAGTTGTTCAGTCATCTGTTCACTTCCACAAATGATGGCAATCCTGTTATTTTAATTTTCTATACATTCACAGAAGACAAAATTTTAACTATTACTTAGCGAGATTTGCTACGAAATGGTGAAATTGTGTGATCTAGTTTAGTCACTAAGAGGTTTTGTCAAGATGCATGTTCGATTGTAATAGGACTTTAAGCGCTAACTAAGGCGTGTATCGCAGACACTGTAAAATAAGCGTTTTCCTCCATCTTATTATATGGAGTAAAAATTATGTATAGCGACAATTAAGTATTTCCTTGCTATACTATATTATGGTTCTTTATGCAAAGGATATTATGAAAAAATACACGAACATGTTTGACGGTAATCTTAACGCGAGAGAAGCAGCTAAAATAATGAGCAATGATCACACTGGTTTTATAATAGTAGAAAAGGATGGAAAGCCGTACGGCATTGTTACAGAGTGGGATTACGTCAACAAGATTGTGGCTAAAGATCTTGAACCACAGAACGTGAAACTGAGCGATTTGATGAATGCTCCTCTTAAGTCAGTTTCACCAAACACCCCTACGGATCAGGTCACAGAACTCATGAACAAGGAAGGCATCAGAAGACTACCAGTTGTGGAAAATGGAAAACTAATAGGCGTTATTACTTCAAGAGACATACTGAGAATATTTAGGGATTATATGGATAACCTTTCAGATGTCATCGCCAGATTCGGTGTTTTCTGAGTTTTTTTATTTTTCTTTTTAACTTTTTAGTTTCAAGGGGTATGTATTAATACTCGAAATCGATATCGATTTGATATCGAATGACAAAAGAATCAGATCGAGGCGAAAAGTGGGGTGGAGATTTCTTCGGTCCCCACGCGTGGAGTTCTATTTATTCTTCTAGGCGCCAGGGCGGGTTAAGAAAATGGGTTCTGTGGCTCCTTTCGGAACGTTCATTACGCGGGTCGGAAATTATTGAAGCTATGGCCCAGCAATCAATGGGTTGGTGGAAGCCGAGCCCGGGAACAATATATCCGTTGCTTCATCAACTGGAAACGGATAAATTTGTTATTCGTAAACCCGATTCAAAATATGAGATCACGGAATCTGGGTTGGAAGAGATAGGTCTTAGATTCAAAACAGGTTCCACAAGGGAGGATTCTGATCTCTCGCTGGACAATATTTTAGCAAATCTTGAAGGTTATGTCGATTACCTCGAGGACGAGAAAGACAAGCTTTCTGAGGAGCATCGAAAAAGATTGAGGGGAGTCGAGGAGCGACTCAAAAGACTATAGAGGATGATTGAATGGCAACAATAATAAAAACGGAGCATCTGTCAAAGGTTTATCTCGGGAAAATAAAAGCAGTATCTGATCTCAATATCGGAATAGAAGAGGGTGAAATATATGGTCTTCTGGGTCCAAATGGTGCCGGTAAGACGACCACTATAAACATGCTTACTACAAGGATATCACCCACTTCAGGAACAGCAACAGTAGCAGGATACGATATTAACAAACAGTCGTTGGAAGTGAGGAAGGCTATTGGTGTGGTTCCCCAGGATCTTACAACGGACGAGGATCTCACAGGGAGGGAGAATCTCATAATGGTCTCTCAGTTTTATGATGTTCCCAGGGCAACTGCAGATGAGCGAATTAAACATCTTCTCACCCTGGTGGATATGGAAGAAGCTGCTGATAGGTATGTGCGTGGTTACTCCGGCGGTATGAGGAAGAGGCTGGAACTCATTGTGGGTCTTGTAAATGATCCAAAGATTCTCTTTCTTGACGAACCTACTCTTGGTCTAGATGTTCAGACAAGAACGCAGATGTGGAATTATGTACGTGAGATTCAGAAAAAGCTTGATGTTACCATAATTCTTACTTCTCATTATCTTGAGGAGATAGATGCACTTTCTGATCGCGTATCGATCATAGATCACGGTAAAGTTTTAGTAACAGGCTCGCCGAGTGAACTTAAATCCTCCCTCAAGGGAGACATTGTAACAATAACACTTAAGAATCAAAAGGAGGCAGACACGATGAAAACAATGGAAGGTGCAATAGAGATAAAGGAAGCCGGTCCAAACTCTGTCAGGATAAAGGTTGCCAACTCGGACAAGTCCTTACCGGAAATTATAAATTTCATTGGTAAGAAAAAGCTATCCACGGTTAAGCTGACAGTTCAAAAGCCATCTTTGGACGAGGTATTCCTGGAATATACGGGAAAGGACATTAGACAGGAAGAACCAGGAGATGCGAGAAAGATGATGATGAATCTAAGGAGAGTGAGAAAATGAGCGGTCTTGGCCCACTAACGGTTAGGGAACTCAAGAAGTGGTACAGAAATCCCGTGTTCTTTATAACTGGGCTACTTCAGCCGTTCTTCTGGATAGCACTGTTTGGTAGCGCATTTGACATCACGAAGTTCTTTCCCGGTGCCAGGGATTCGATTCTTGGCGGTGCCCCGGATTATATAACATATATCGTTGGAGGAGTCCTTACAATAACTGGACTTTTCACTGCCATGTTTGCAGGAACAAACATAATATTTGATCGCCGTCTTGGACCCATGGGACGCTTCTTATCGTCGCCTATACGGAGAAGTTCAATAGTACTATCAAAGATTCTGTCAGCAACATTGCGAATACTACCACAGGCGCTCATACTGATCGTCGCAGCGCTGTTGATTCCAAACGGTTTGAAATTTATCCATGGCTTCACAGTTCTTGATGGTCTCGTAATAGTTACTGCCATTGTTCTTGTATCGTTCATATTCTCTTCGATATTCAGTGCAATCGCAATTAGGATGACTAATATGAACTCAATATTCGGCATAGTCAATCTGGTGAACCTTCCTTTATTGTTCGTGAGCTATGCCATGTTTGCACCTGGAATGATGGCAAGCTGGCTTTCCAATGTAGCAAAGTATAACCCAGTTTCCTGGTCCGCAGAAGCTATGAGGATGGTCATAATAAACGGA
The DNA here is from genome assembly GCA_026127925.1 of Thermoplasmatales archaeon. NCBI lineage: Archaea > Methanobacteriati > Thermoplasmatota > Thermoplasmata > Thermoplasmatales > Thermoplasmatales archaeon. The sequence goes on along the minus strand of JAJSLM010000005.1, from coordinate 73,633 downwards.
ACAACCATGACTGCATCCCAATGGACTCAGGTTGGGCAGTGGCTAGGGGGCCTTGCCGTTCTTGCAGTTGCACTTATTTTACTCACAGCCTTCCTGGCTGAAAAAGAGATAAGGGATTGAAGGTACACATTATCTAAATTTTTTTTATAATTTCTGATATGGCATTTTCGAGAGGCAGGATCCACCCTCAAACCATTTTGGCAGGATTAATTTAGACGAGAATATATCTCACGATCTGTAGCGTAAGATTTTAAGGATTCATAACAATTAAGGATCATGGGGATAGCTGGAGAGAAGGGAATTATAAAAATAGATTCTGATAAGCTGGGGAATATCGAAGCTGACTTCCTCTGTAGGCCGCTCTCTTTAGATACTGGAAATTCTTTATTTCTCCGTTCTTTTAACAATGTTTGGTACGAACTTAACGCTGCCAGAAACCTTGTTTATAAAATTCTCGGCGCAGACGAAATTTCCAAAATAAACTCAACGTTTTACGAAGCGCTTGAATCCAATAACAACGTTCGCCCGAAGTCTTTGGGCCTGGACTCTTTAGATAAATTTTTTAACTTTCTTGATGAAGACGCAAAAAAGTACACTAAGCTATACGGGGAGAACCCAATTTTCCCGCCAATGCTTTCCAGACCGATATATCTCTCGGTCTCCAGCGGTTCAGAATGGAACTACGGCAATGTTTTTGGAGAGTATAAAGGTATAACGCATAACATTCGTTCAGTAGACGACTTTTCTAAGGAACTCCGACTTGTAAAATCGTACTTTGGAGATTCTTTTCCCTCCCGAGAGTCGGTGTATCTCGGGGATGCAAGGGCAATAGATATCGATCAAAAAGATCTTATAAGTATCATGGATCTTATCCGGGCTGAGCTGGAACTGCCAGTTGCAAGTTCATTCGATATATATTCAACTCCGAAGAAGAGGAACATGATAAGTTACCGTGACCTGAAAGAACACGGCCTTTCCAGAATGTATATCTACGTTGAGTCTGGGAGCTACAAAGTAATTAGGGTGCTTAACAGAAACATAAACATAACAGAAGCCATGAATGACATATCCAACATCAAGGATCACGAGATACCGGTCTCTATTGTTATAATGGCAGGCACCGGTGGATTAAAGTTAAGCAGGGATCACGTTGTTTCTACAGCCAATCTTATCTCACAGCTTCCGCTTGGCCTTAACGACCAGATTCTTATTTGTCCGGTGATCCAGGAAAGTGACCAAACTTATTATAAAATTCTTGAGACAGAGAATCTTGGAATCATGAGCATGGAGCAGATATTAGCGCAAATGCAGGATATTCGGAACACTATTCTGAGTTCCTTTGCAGACGTTAATGGGAGCGAGCTCAAGACGAAAATAATAGACTGGGATCTCAGAATACCCCCAAACTGACGTTTTATTTTTATCAGCGAATGACAGAGCCGGTCGTTTCACCTTTCTCAATCACGTTTCTATATTCTCCTATATCGAGCCCGTTTATCACAAATATCTTTATTTTTGACCTTTTCGCGATATTAAGGGCTGTCGGGTCCATAAAGACATTCGATCCTGCCCCGGAAAGGCCTTTCATGGAAAGCACAAGAGATTCATCATATCCAAGGGCATCAATCTTCCGGGCCTTCTTTTCCTTTCTTGGATCGGAAGTATAAACCCCGTCCACAGAAGTTGCGTTTATTAAGATATCTGAATTGATCCTCTCCGCTAGCAATGCTGATACTGTATCCGTAGTATGGCCCGGTTCTGTTCCACCCATGATAGTAAACCGGTAGATCATGGACATCTCGACTGCGTCGTTCACGGTCGTTGGTATTCGCGAATTTGCATCCTCAAAGAATGAAGCAAGAGCAAGAGCGTTCATCCTTGTTGCATTTATTCCAATCTCATCGAGTATATTGTCGTTCACACCGTATTTCCTTAACGCGGAAATATAAGATCTTGCAACGCTTCCCCCACCGACGACGATACCAAACTTTATCCTCTTATCCATCATTTCCAGGGATTTTGCAAACCTGCCCATGAATTCTGTGTTCAATCCATCTGATGCAACTATCGAACCGCCCAGCGAGATAACTATAGTTTTCATTCTTTTCCTCCAATTAAGGTTATATACGATTATAAATTTTCTCTGGGATGAACAACGATGAATCACAGATACGGAAATACGAGTTCCGTAAAGCCCTTCAGGAGCTTCAGAAGTTAAAGGGAAGGGGAACAGAACTAGTTTCTCTGTATATTCCACCGGGAAAACAGATTTCAGATGTAGTGCAGTACCTGAGAGGGGAATATTCAACATCATCCAATATAAAATCAAAATCAACGCGCAAAAACGTTCTTGCTGCAATAGAAAGTATAATGTCCCGCCTCAAATCATATAGATTTGCGCCTGAAAACGGCCTCGCCTTTTTCGTAGGCCACATTGCCATAAGAGGCGATCAAACAGAGATGTATGCCCGGGTGATAGAGCCGCCTGAGCCGGTCCAGACATTCTCGTATACATGTGATTCGAATTTTCACCTCGAGCCACTCTTGGCACAGCTGGTCACAAAAGAAATTTATGGTTTAATCGTAATCGATCGAAAGGAAGCTACGGTTGGTTTCCTGAATGGCACATACATTTCCATGGTTGCAAACGAACAGTCCCTTGTTCCGAGCAAACATCACCAAGGCGGGCAATCCTCTAGAAGATATGAGCGATTGATAGAGATTGCTGCACACGAGTTCTTCAAGAAGGTTGGCGAGATCGCAAATAATGCGTTCGTACCAATGATTAAAGACATAAAGGCGGTTTTCATAGGAGGACCGGGCGCAACGAAAGAATACTTTTTCGAAAAAGATTACCTGAGAAACGAGATAAAGAACAAAACGAAGGATCTTTTCGACATCGGTTACACAGACGAGACCGGGCTAAGAGAACTTGTTGAAAAAGCTGCAGACAGCATGAAGGAGATGCAGATTGCAAGGGAGCGCCAGCTTATGAATAAGTTCACCTCAGAGATCAGGAAGCCTGGTGGCGGCCTCGCAGTATACGGTGAAAATACAATCAGGTCTGCTCTTCAGCAGAAGGCTGTGGATCTCCTGCTGCTTTCCGAAGGACTGAACAAGATAACGTATTTCTTCAAGTGCTCTGCCTGCGGCCAGGTAAAGTCAACAAACGAGGGACCGGATGCGGAGATGATATGTGACGTTGACGGGAGTGTAATGGATCTCGACCATGAGGATGATCTTGTTGCTTCCCTTTACAAACTGGCTGAAGAATCGGGCGCCAAAGTAGAACTAATTTCCGAGGACAGCGATGAGGGGAAACTCTTGCAAAAAGCGTTTGGTGGCATGGCAGCCATCCTGAGGTACCTTCCAAAAGTATTAAATTGATTTATTTTTCAGGTTTTGGTGTGACAAAATTGGTTTCAACGACAAAGACATCTTTTAAGGATTTTACCTGTCTGAGTGGGATCATGTAGCGCCCTTCTTTGTCCGTCTGAAACTCTGCATATTTGGAGCCTGAAACCGGTTTTACCAAGAGAGTCTTAACAGCTCCAGATTCCGTGTCCATCACATAATTGCTGACGGTTCCGAGCAAGGTTCCTTCACTTGTCATTACAGATTTTTTAATTGTGTCTGAAACAAATTTCTTAGTAACCATATTATAACAGTAACTTATCGTATAATATATTTTTTTGCGTCAGACAATTGTGAAACTATGCCTCCAGTACCTCTAAGCGACGGGATCGCCTGGTTTTGCTTTGTCGGATACAGATAACAGCTGGATACCGTCTTCTGTTACTGCTCCGAGAACAAGAACCTCGGAAATGAAGTTCGCCACCTGTTTTGGAGGAAAATTAACTATTGCTATTATCTTCCTCCCCTCTAATTCGTCAATTGAATAATTCCTGATCTGGGCTGAGGAATTCTTGAATCCCATTCCATCTCCAAAAAAGATCTGTAACTTATAAGCTGGTTTCTTTGCTTTCTCGAAAACTTCAGCCTTCCGGATTATTCCAACGCGAATATCAAGGCTCAAAAAAGAATCAAAAGTAGATGTTGGTTTCTCTTCACTCATACAACGTGAATTTATTTGCAAATTTATACATTTGTCTCCTGTTGGTCTTTCCACCTTCGTCAAATCTAAAAGAGTAATGTGGGCCAAACCTCAACTACTATCACATCCACTATCCGTCACAAGTCTTTTTATGAAGCGAAACGCGAACTGAATTTCAAATAAAAAAAGATAGATGGGGCTTATACACCTATTGGTATAGGCCCAGTTCTTCCACACTCTTCTTCTTTTCCATTATGTTTTTATTGAGATACTCGGAGAAGCCCGAATAGAACTTCAATACTTCCTGATCAATGGATGGTTTTATTGCCCTCAATGCAGTCAGAAAGTCACTTTGGGTAACCTTTGTAGCATCGGGATCGTTCCTGAAGGCCACCATTCCTGCCTCTCTGCACAGGTTTTCTATGTCTGCGCCAACATAACCCTCTGTTTTTTTCGCGAGGTCTGATAGATCAACGTCTTTGTTCAGCGGCATGTTCTTCGTGTGAACCTTGAATATCTTAAGTCTACTGGCTTCGTCAGGCGGGGGTATATAGATCATTTTATCTATCCTTCCTGCCCTGAGAAGACCCGAATCAAGAATATCTGGCCTGTTAGTGGCAGCGAGGACAACGACACCCTGTAGGACCTCTATCCCGTCCATGGAAGTCAGAAGCTGGTTTACGATTCTCTCCGTTACTCCGGATTCACCGTAAGTACCTCTCTTTGGCGCTATCGAATCAATCTCATCAAGAAATACTATCGCAGGAGAAACCTGCTTTGCCTTCTTGAAGATTTCTCTGACAGCCTTCTCGCTTTCTCCAACCCATTTACTCAGCACCTCAGGTCCTTTAACGGAGATGAAGTTTGCATTGCTCTCATTTGCAACAGCTTTCGCTAGCAGTGTTTTACCGACACCGGGGGGGCCGTACAGAAGGAAGCCTTTAACGGGCCTTATTCCCAGCTTCTTGAACACATCTGGTCTGCTGAGGGGCAGTTCAACGGTCTCTCTCAATTCGCGTTTGACATCGTCCAGTCCACCAATATCATCCCACGTAATATTGGGAATTTCAACCGTGACTTCTCTCAAGCTGCTAGGCTCTATAAACTTCAAAGCCTCCATGAAATCGTCTTCCGTCACATGCATCTTTTCAAGTATTTCTGTTGGAATTGGTTTATCTAGATCTATTTCAGGAAGATATTTTCTTAAAGCATTCATTGCAGATTCTCTCACAAGAGCTGCAAGATCGGCACCTACAAAACCATAGGTTACGTCCGCTATCTTATCCAGGAACTCATTCTTCTTGTCCTCATCCATTCCGAGTGGCATTCCCCTGGTGTGTATAGCAAGAATCTCCTTTCTTCCTTTTTTATCCGGTACTCCTATGTTGATTTCCCGGTCAAATCTTCCAGGTCTTCTCAAGGCAGGATCAACCGCGTCGATCCTGTTTGTAGCTCCTATCACTATTACGTGTCCCCTCTCCTTCATTCCGTCCATGAGGGTAAGGAGTTGAGCCACAACTCTTCTTTCGACTTCACCTTGGACCTCTTCTCGTTTTGGTGCAATGGAATCGATCTCGTCGATGAATATTATCGATGGTTCAGATTCTTCAGCCTTGGTAAAGATCTCACGAAGCTTCTGTTCACTCTGCCCATAATATTTGCTCATAATTTCGGGACCATTTATGGACAGGAAGTTAGCGCCAGACTCATTTGCAACAGCCCTAGCTATGAGGGTCTTTCCGGTTCCAGGTGGGCCATGAAGAAGAACACCTTTTGGGGGTCTGATACCAAGGCGTTCGAACAGTTCAGGATGTTTAAGTGGCAGTTCTATAATTTCCCTTACTTTTCCGAGTTGATCCGACAGTCCGCCTATATCTTCATAACTTATTCTGGAAACGTCTTCAAGAACTTCGGAAGCGGGTTCCTCTCTTATTTCGATGCGAGTTTCCTCACCTATCTCAACCGGTACTTTCGGAGGTTGGCTTTTTATTACCTTAAAAAGGAGACCCGAGTGTCCTGCCAGAGTAAGGCCTGGAACGCTTATATTATCTCCTTCCAGTAATGGCCGTCGAATAAGCGATCTCTGAACAAATTCGTTGATGCCTTCACCAAATTTAAGCCTCTGGTCTTTTCTTATTATTGGCGCGAGAACGACCTTCTTTGCATCTTCAGTAATAACCTTTCTTACCCTTACTTTATCTCCTATGGAACAGCCGCAATTGTTCCTCATTACACTGTCGATCCTTACTATACCCTTATTTTCGTCCTCTGGTCTCGCCCTGTAGACTCTTCCTACAGTTCTCTTTTCCTTTTCAATCTCAACAACGTCGCCTATTTCAGCGTTCAAGGCCATTCTGGATTCTTCATCAAGCCTGACCCGGGACATGCCCGGATCGGTGGAATTGGCTTCAGAAACTCTAAGAATTATACCGTCACCGTATGCCATAGTACTGTATATTCAACTTGGTATTTGAAAATTGCTTAGTCCTCTCAATACTGGCATAATATACTTACTGATCTCTTCATTATTTTGTACCGTAACTTACAGTCTCAACAGGATGGTCCTTGAACGAGATCCAGTTACTCCAGTTGCCTGCGCACAACCTCGGCCTTATTCCTATAGAGTATAATCCAAGAAAATTCACGCGCACAGTCACTCTAGAACCATAGTAATCATTGTCGTAGCATACCACGGTCTTTTCTCGCGTGACCCCTGTGCTGTTCATCTTTTTCTCAAATTTTTCAATATCAGGAAGGGCATGGTGCTCCCCATGCCCCTCAATCTTTCCTGCAAGGTCATCGTCAACGCTCAGGAAAAATGCACCCGGGATATGGGCCTACGTGTAACTTCGCATCCCGAAATCATAGTCGGAAAGAGACCACCTGCAGTCTGCTATCAAGATTCTCGAACTGCTGAGGTTCTTTCTCAGCCAGATCGAGGTTACAAAGGGGTATTCATTTTTCTTCATACAAAAGATGTAATGATTCTTTGTTCTTAATCATAACAATTTTTGTTCTGATCATACATAGTCTCTATTTAGTCCACAATAAGTATAATAACGTGAGATTAATTTAGAGATAACAAACCCAGTCTCAAATCTGACATTCCGCGCTTTAATTGTGAAGGAAGGGCAGTTTTGGGAGGGCAAGAGGTAAGATATGTATAACCCGATAAAGTATTTCACAGATGAGTTCGTGAAGAATGTGCAGGAAGGAGTTAAAGAGGTAATATCGTTCACTCTTCCACCGGTTACGATGTATGAGGATGCGAGCGAGGTGGTGATCGAGGCTGATCTTGCCGGATTTAACAAAAAGGATATCACGGTGAAATTGGAAAAAGACAGTTTGGTTATATCTGCAGAGCGTAAAGTTGAGAAGAAGGGCATTGTCCACCTTGATCAGAGACCGGACAAGGTTTTCAAGAGAGTCAGACTGCCTTTCGAAGTAGAACCGAATTCGGAATACAAGGCAAAGTTCAATAATGGTGTTCTCAGTTTGAGGATTCCAGAGAAAGGTGCCCACACCATAACAATAGAATAATATTTATTTTTTCAATATAATATAAACAAAACCTATTATTGACAGAACCAGTGCTGCAACTGACTCCACAGGGTAACTTTTCGCAGATATTGTTGCACTTATAACAACCGCAGAAAGGAAAATGGCGATCGGTATTTTTACATCTCTTTTTTCGGGGATGATGTTTTTGCGTTCCTCAATATATTCTTTCATAAGTGGTATCAGGTCAAAGCCTTTTTGTACCGACGTTACGGCCTTACGGAAGTATTCCTTTAATTGCTCACTATAGAGCTCGTTGAGAAGGCCTTCATTATACAGTATTTCCCTGAGAACCTTGATGAATTTGAAGTCAGGATCCAGCCGTTCACATACACCCTCCAGAATGGACGACATCCTCATGTACAGAACAAGCGATCTCGGCAGCCGAAAGGGAAATTCAAAAATTACACCGTTTGCTATTTCCAAGAGCTCGCTTATTTCTGTCTCCTCCGGGTTTCTTCCCTGAAAAGACATGATCCCCATCTGTATACCTTTCCTGATTATTGCCCTGTTTGCAACCGGAGACAACGCACCTATAGATATCAGTGAATCCATTATCTCGTCAGGATCGGAATTCAGGAGTCCATCGTACATGGAGAGCATGTCAAATCTTGTTTTTTTATCAAGTTGACCCACCATCCCAAAATCGTAGAGTATAAGTTTTCCTTCATCGTTCACAGATATATTTCCGGGGTGAGGATCGGCGTGGAATATCTCATCGCGAAGCAGCATCCGCATGAAGACAAGATCTACTTTCCACGAAAGAGACTTCAAGTCAAATCCTTTTCCTTTTAAAGCATCAACGTCAGTTATCTTGATTCCTGGGATATATTCCATGACCATGACTTCTTTGCCGCTGAGTTCATCCAGCACGTTTGGAATGATGACTCCTTCCCTCTCCATAATGTTTTTTCGGATCTTCTTAAGGTTTGACGCTTCCTTTGTGTAGTCTATTTCGTCGTAGATCCTTGCGCTGAAGTCACTTATAACGTTCTCGACGCTGACGTAAATGAAATTGTCAATTCTCCCTCTTAGAAGTTTCAGTGTCCTGGAAAGAACAAGGAGATCCCTCCGAACTACAAAAGATATATTCGGCCTGTTAACCTTGATTGCAACCCGTTTTCCATTATATGTTGCAAGGTATACTTGGCCAAGAGACGCTGCTGACACCGGTACAGGATCAAAATCCTGAAACGTCTTGTCAATATTTCCGAGATTACGCTCAATTATCGGTTTCATCTGGTCAAACGGCGCAGGTGGGACCTCGTCCTGTAGTTTCTCAAACGATCTCAGGTACTCTCTGGGAAGAAGATCAGGCCTTGCGGATAATACCTGTCCGAGCTTTATGAAGGTCGGGCCAAGTTTCACGAATGCATCCAAGGCCTTTTCACCGTTTTTTCCCCTTTTGTCGCTCCATGGATTTTCATTATCCATGTCTCTTTTCGCTGTCTCTCTGTCTTTAAGGTATTTTCTGAAAACAGGAAAGAGAGTAAAGATTAGCTTAACTTCTTGCCAACGCAACCCTCTTCTGAGTTCATTATCATTATTGTTATTCATGAAATTGCTTCCAGATTCACATTCTTGGACGTTTCCCATCCATCAGCTTCGAGTAAATGTATCCAGCTGACGCGGACGAAAGTCTTACGATATTATAAAAACTATAATTATGTATTCCCTTTTCCTTTTCTATATCATTCCAGATGGATTTATGCTTCTTTTTTAACTGGTAGCGGCCATAGCCATTCCAGAAAGCCTGTCTTGCAAATCCTCCAAGATTTTCACGAACCTTGTTGTATACCACGCACTTTTTGCAATATGAGTGAACGGCTCCGTTTTGAATTGCCCTAATATTCAAGTCAATATCCTCTGCCGTAACAAAGTCTTCGTCAAATCCGTGTATTTTGGAAAATATCTTCTTTGTTATTCCCAGGTTTGCTGAAGGTGATGTAACTTCAAAACCCTCGTAAACTAATTTCACCCGATCCAGGAAGAATGACTTTCTTCCCTTCGGTATAACCTCTCCGGCAATCAGATCGTTGCCTGCTTCAAACAAGCGATAGTAGTGCGATAGGGTAGCTTCACTCCATTCTGTGTCCCCATCGGTAAAAACAATATATGGGTATTTTGATGCTCCCACGCCAATATTCCTTCCCTGACCCCTGCTACATTCTTTCCTTATGTAGTTCAAGTCAAGGTTGCCGGAGTACGTTTCAACTACACTTTCTGTGCCATCGTTGCTCATGGAATCAACAATGACGACCTCAAAGGGCATTCTTTGTTTTGAAAGTGTTCCAAGCAGCAGTTTAATATTATTTCCTTCGTTCTTAACAGTGATGACTATTGAAATTCCGGGGATCTCTAATACCATGCCAATTAAACCCAGTCCATCCTGTCCAATTCCCTGTCCTTCTTTGTCGCTTTTTTGTACTGTTTATAATGTTCCTTACACAGGTGGACCTTGGTCTTTTTATCGTCGAAGGAAAAAATCTTCCTTGCGTATTCAGCAGAAACGGTCTTGAAACTCTCGTTCTTGCAGCCATAAACTTCACACATCTTTACGGACATTGATTTCGCCTTTTTTAAGGATTTAACGTTAAACAGTATAAATAAGTACTTCTGCCTTGATCCTCATAGTCAAAATCTGAATTACCGTAACATAACCCATTTATAGATCGATAAAGTGAGCATTAGTACTGGGCCTCTAAAAGATTATAAAGCGCCACCGGAAAGCCATGATTACTTTTCCGGTCGTCTTTTAGTTGTACCAGAACTTTGTGGATTTCTGCTCCTTGTCCCATCACTTCTTCATGGGAAAGAGGAATAATTTGTTCTGTATTGTCCGAATATTTGAATCCAGGGTACTGAATGAAAGGCGACAGGTACACAATGTCGCCATTATCCAGATTAAGGCCTTTGATTATGTCAACAGTTTCTCTTACGTGCTCGTCATATAAATTACGGCCGCCAATTCCAAGCATCACTATTATTCCAACCGAGATCCCTGACGCCTTCAGGCGATGCACGTAATCCCGGAATACATTGAGGTCCATGGGTTTGTTGATCAACCTTAAAATTTTTCTTGATCCCGATTCCAATCCTACGTAAACTCTCTTGAGCCCATGACTCCTGAGTTCTTCCAATTCTTCAACTGTCTTTGGACCGTGCCCTGTGAACGGCTCCGAAAAAGAATATATGGGAAGTCTAAAATGGCTATTCAAGAGCTTGATTGCCGAAAGCAATAGATCCTGCGGAAGAGACATCGCATTTGCCTCACCAATGAATATCGATCTTCTAGATTCTATTCCCCTTCCAAAAAACCTCTCCAAGTCTGCAATCTGCTTGGCTACGTCTTCCAATGAAAGTATACGAAACTCCCTGTCCCTATATAATTCACAAAAACTGCATCTGTTCCACTTGCATCCCCTTTCTAGCATAATATATACTGCAAAATATTGGTCGGGTGGAACTATGGGAACCGAGCCGGAGTAGATTCTAATTAATTTTGCCGCATCTAACTGTAACTTTTGCCAATTCATGGATTCTATCTTCGAAAGAAAGGGTATTACGTCATTTCCCTGAATCGATGGAGAAATCCTTCTTATTTCATCATAAGCCCTATCCACAATATTTTGTGCCTCTCTCTCAAGAACTTCTTCCGAAATCCTTTCACCAGGCACTATCCTCGAAGATATGAGGTGATTCTGGAGTGTTCTTCTATAAGTTTTACCCTCATTTATATAATTTAAGAGTCTCCCTTCCAGGTCGAAGGAATAAACGTATTTTCTACCATACTCAATACTTATTATCCCATTTGCGTTCTTGGAATGTATTTCAAACTGTTGCATAACACGTCAAGTTTGGATTAATTTTTTCGTTTTTGTAGTGTTCTTAGGGAAGTATGGCCGGTCTGGACTCACTCGAAGAATCTTGGTATTTCGGAAACATCTTCAATCGGTTTGGCTGAAATATAGAGCCCATCTCTTACTCTCTGATCCAGGATTTTCTTGGACAGTTGTGCTTCCTGGCTCAGTGTCAGAATACGTGCAACTTTGTGCTCCGGGGTATTTACCAAATAACCAATAATCTCTCCCTTGCTAAGGAGATTCGCAATTGTAGCCTTTGTACCAATCTGAAAATTACTGGTCCCCTTCAAGAAATAAGGTCCATCAGCTCCTTTCAACAAATCAGTGAGTATTTCACTCCTTTGCTCAAGCTCACTTAAAAGCAGTTCCCACTCCCTTCTAGAGAATTTTTCGCTGCTTTTACCAAGAATGTCATCGAAATATCTCTCTAGCAAACTGTTCAAAACGTTGTCCTTGTACATATTTTCTGAATAGAAAAAGTAAGATTAATCTTTGCATGGATCTTCTTTTGACATACCATCCACCCAAAGGATTCAAGATTCTATCTTTTGCTCTGTTTTTGCCTTTATTTCTCACGGGCTAGACGGTTTGCAAGAATCCATTATCGAATTTTGGTCTCTCCCCAGTCCTGAAAGTTGCATTCTTGTGGGTATTAGTGCTCCACTTGGATGCATCCATGTCCGTATGTAATCGGGATATGTTTTTAACCCATTCCTTCGCCCAGACTGCGGAACGAAGACATTCGAAACCTCATGCCAAAATCCTTTAGGATCAATCGCTGCTTGGGGATTTTTATGCACGACTTTCTAATGGTTTTCACGGGAGAAGTTTCGGAATCCATCCAAATCGCTATCTCAGTGGCCTTCTTGCTTAAATCATTGTAGGTAGTTCAATATAGTTAATGCTAAAGAGAGAGCAATTTTTTTCTCTTAATTCATTTTAATAGAAACAATCATAATCTAGTACGCGATCTAGAAATATGGATGACAACGACACCAGGATTGTAGAAGTTGAGCTTAAATCATCAGATATCGATTACCTAGAATCTTTATCTAAAGGTTTAAATTTGAGCACAAAAAATTATATAAGATCAATCTTAAATGACTTTATATACCTCAAGAAAAACCATAAAATGGACAAGGATCTCAGGACTTGGGTCGAAGATCTGTATGAGGAAGCTATGACAGCTACTGTTGAATTGAAGCAATACAAAAACCGTTCAAGGATAAGTCTCATTTTTGGCAGAAAATAGAGCAAGGGAATATTCTTCGGCTTAATCTTTTAATTTCTTACTGCAGATCTCGCTAATATTTTCTATGTCGGTTGCAGTATTAATGCATTATTTTCTATGTTGGAACTCGTGAGCAATAATACGTCCCTGCGTTAACTTGGAGAATGTCATAGGATGGCTAATATGTTAGTGTTTTAACTTTTTAATAGGCTTTCTATGACAGAATTGATAATTATGGCAGAAAAGATGACATTGTTGTTTGTTTCTGGAACATTAGATAAACTGATGGCCGGTTCCATAATCGCGTCTGGCGGGGTCGCAAATGGTATGGACATTGATATATTTGTAAGTTTTTGGGCGTTGATGAATTTTAAAAAAGGACAGGCCATGAAAGGGAAATTCAGCTATGAAGGAGCTGAAATGGAGAAGCAGGTCATGGACATAATGAAGAAGAAAAAAGTTGCTCCCTGGATCGAGACATTAAGAAGCGCAAAAGAAATAGGTAATGTAAAGATATACGGGTGTGCCATGTTTGCTGATCTTATGGAGATAAAGAAGGAAGAGTTAGATCCAATAGTTGACGATATTATTGGAGTAGCAGAATTTGTCTCTATGGCTAAAGATTCGAACATGACGCTGTTTATATAAGGTGAGAAGAATGGAAAATGAAATAAAACCAAACAAAGTTGTGGATGCAAGGGGAAGTTTTTGCCCTGGTCCGCTGATGGAAATGATAAAGGCTTACAAGGAAGCAAAAGTAGGGGACGTTATCTCGGTATATTCAACCGATTCAGGAACTAAAAAGGATGCTCCAGCCTGGATCAATAAGTCCGGAAACCAGCTTGTTGGTATCTTTGAAAGAACCGGTTATTACGAGATCGTAATGAAGAAAACCAAGTAATGGTGTAATCATGTCTTCAAAAATTTTGATTCTTGGAGACGGAGCTTCAGGAACAATAATGGCAAATAAGCTCCGTTTCCTCATACCAAGGGAAGATGCTGACATTACTGTTTTGGGCAATTCACCGATGCATTATTTCAAACCAGACGGGATACACATACCGTTCGGACTTAAAATGCCAAGAGACAGCGTAAAGCCTGCGAAAATGCTGTTCAGTTATGGCATAAATTACGTTCAGGATGAAGCTGTAAAGATTGATGTAAATAACAGGAAGGTCAATGGCAAATCTGGAAAGGAGTACGGTTACGATTACCTGATAATTGGAACAGGAGATCGCTATACCCCTGAAGACATCCCAGGATATGCAGAAAGCGCTCTTCATTTCTATGATTACGATTCCTCGATCAAACTGAGAGACGCACTCAACAATTTCAAAGGAGGGAAAATAGTAGTAGGTCCATCCAGTATACCATATCAGTGCCCTCCGGCACCTTATGAGTTTACATTCCAGCTTGATCAGTACCTTAGGAACAGAGGGATAAGGGACAAGACGGAAATACATTACACGTATCCATTAAACAGAGCATTTACTATCGCGAATGTTTCAGAATTCGTGGAAAAATATCTTGAGGAAAAAGACGTTATTCTTCATACACTTTTCAACGTCGAATCTATAGATGCGAAAACCAAAAAAGTAAATTCCCTTGAGGGAGAATCCGTAGACTATGATCTATTAGTGCTGATTCCGCCTCATAGGGGACAGCAATTCATCACTGATTCTGGCCTGGCCGGACCAAGCGGATTTATCGACGTTGATCGTTATAAACTGAACTATGGAACTTTCGACAACGTTTTTGTTTTGGGTGACGCAACAAACTTGCCCGTATCAAAAGCAGGTGCAACGGCGCATTTCCAGTCAGAGTACCTGGCAAACAGGATTGCGCACGAAATCTCTGGAGACGTATACTTTGAATCTTACGATGGTGCTGTAGCTTGCACGACGGTCACGGGCCCTGGTGAGGCAATCACGCTATACTTCACATACGAACATCCTCCAAGAGCAAATTTCAATAGTAAAATGGATTACCTGTTAAAATGGACTTCAGCCGATACATACTTTTCTGGTATGGTTAGAGGTATAATGTGAGGTGAACAAATATGACAGACGAACAAAATAAAGACCCGATGGATGCACTAATATTGGACTTGGCAGACAATCTTGATGTTTTAGAATCAATGATGGCGATAATGAAACGGCTGAAAGAAGCTGGCGTAATCGATCTTCTTAACCATTTGTCTAAGGATTACATGCCAACTGACATAGAATTTCTTGGAAAATTTTTCACATCAAGGGAATTCTCGGTTTCTCTTCTGAAAACGCTTAACATCCTAACGGCAGTGATGTTTGCGGTCAGCGACGAAAAGAATTCAGATATGCTGAAAACCCTGATGTTCAATTCGCCAGGTATCAGCGATACGTTAAAGGATTATACATCACCAGATTCCAAGCTGTCCATTCTTTCAATGTACGAGAAAATGAAGAATCCGGACGTTGTCGCAGGAATGAATGCAATGCTCGGAATACTTGGATTTCTCGGTCACATTATTAGAACTCAACAATAATTTTTTTCTATCCTCTTTTTAGATTCTATCTGAAATACTTTTTAGTGGACGTTCCATCGCGTAGGCTAATGAATAACAGTCTAGAATTGGGTTATTTTAAATAGCATAACTACATATTAAATTATGAAGTATATCGTTGCCACCTCACGCGGTCCGATTTCTCATGACAGGATTGGTGAGAAATCTATCGTAAGACCAAATGTTGGTGGTGTTGCACGAGCACTTTCAAATGTCATGACTGAAAAAGGAGGTACCTGGATTTGCTGGGGTGACGGTCACCTGGACGAGAAGTACCCCGAAGAAAATTATTCCGGATATAAAATTTCACGAATATTCCTTAACAAGAACGAGAAGATTGGTTTCTACGACAATTATTCTAATTCAGTTCTTTGGCCTCTTTTTCATTATTTTCGAGATAAGATATATTTTGCACAGCACAGTTATGATCTGTATAAGGAGGTGAACAGGAAATTTGCAAACGCCATAGCAAAGGAAGCAAAACCTGGTGACAGGATCTGGATACATGACTATCAGCTTGCCCTGGTGCCGAAGATGATCAAAGATCTTGGATTGAAAAATTTTGTCATCTTTAGCTGGCACATTCCGTGGGTTGCAAGTGAATTTTTCTCTATTCTTCCTGAATCCACTTATTTTTTGGAAAGTATAAATTCCGCAGATCTTATAACTTTCCATACATCAGGGTACGTTCAAAATTATGAGACGGCATGTGAAAACATACTGAACGTTCATCCGAATAACAAAAAGAAAGTCATGGCAGTTCCGCTTGGAGTGGACTTTAAGTATTATTCGCATGAGCCCGTCAAACGAAACATATGGCAGGATAAAAAAACAAAACTAATATTCTCTATTGACAGGTTGGACTACACAAAGGGGCTCTCGAATAAGGTCGAGGCTATTGAGGCCCTACTGAGGAAACATCCAGACACACGTAAGCAGTTTACCTACGTTATGATAGTTACTCCAAGCAGGTACAGTGTTTCTGAATATCAGGAAATGAGAAGGGAATTAGAGATGCTTGTAGGGAGAATCAACGGCCTGTATTCGGACCTCTATTGGTACCCGATAATCTATATGTACAGAAGAATACCACAGGAATTGCTGTTGCAATATTATCGTTCAGCTGATATTGCACTTATTACCCCTCTAATTGATGGGCTCAATCTCGTCTGCAAGGAATTTGCGTCCGCGACAAAGAAGGGGACAGTAATACTTTCAGAATTTGCAGGCGCAGCAATTGACCTGCATGGTTCATTGATAGTGAATCCATATGATATCGATGCAACAGCTGACGCAGTATACAAAGCTTTGATAATGACCGAGGAAGATAAGTTCAATCATCTCAGGGAAATGAAAAAGAATGTGAGAACAAAAGACATTCATTGGTGGCTGTCAAGAATACTGTCCCGCTCTGATCGCTTATACACGGAATCACATCCCCAAAACATCTTGGAATAATAAGGGAATTAATGTCTGACAAGAGATAAAATACTATTCTCAAGAATATTTATTATGCGCCATCAGATCTTGTGATGTACCAAAAGATTTAAGAGTAGCTATTACAATAAACGTCTGACATATAGTCAGGAGAAAGAACAAAAATGGCATACCCATCAGTACTGGAACCTTACGCACCATACATTACGTTATTGTTAGTTTTCATCGATGGTCTTCTTTTCGGTCTATCAGTAAAGAAGGGTTTAGTTTCGATAATACTCTTGGTGGTTGCATTAGTCCTCGCTTATTTTGTCGGTCTGGACTTTATTCCTAAGATCAATATACTTAATGTAATACATACGGTCATACAGTATATGACTACTGTTAAATTTGGATCTCTTGTCCTTTCATTTGCCCTCATTTTGTTTATAGTGGGATTTGGAATAGGTGCTTGGAAAGGATAAGTGCATTCATTATCTCTTTTTTCTTTAGAATATTATTTATCAAAATATTACGTTTACTATTTTTTCATTTTAATTGTTTAAGGGTGCTTGAAAGCCAATAATCACGTAGATGTTCAGCCTTTTTCTTTAACGTGTCTCTCAACAACCTAAGAAAATTTACATCAACTTCGTCCCTTACAGCGGGACTAGTTTCAGAGTTATTTATTATACCTAAAGATTCGAGTTTAGAAATCTTATCAGGGCCAAATAATGGCGAAAAAAGTTCCCGTGTATGTTTTACCTCTATTGTATATATAACGTCCTTAAGGTATCTACTTTCTTCAAAGGCAGAAAACTCCTCGTGCAGCTTTACTTTTTCGAATGAATCCCCTATCCAGGAAAGTAGTTGTGTGAGTGTAGGCTGGTTTTCAAAAGAATAAGATCTTGATGGATAGAGGAATCGGATTCTGTTTGGAACCTTGTTTACGAATTCTGGATAAACATAAATTAGTCGAAGACTCGGGAAAGGTTGAATATCTTTTGCCATTTCATTAACGTCAAGATGGACCTCACCTTCTACGTTTAACATCAGCTGCGGTGGAATAAAATCATCAGGAATCATTAAGGTATTCTTGAGGCTAAATACAGCATCTTCAATAGATACAAGCTTATCATCTTTATTTATGGCGTCAACTAGGAAAAGATAAACATACAAATTTACTAGGGAATTAACAGATACTTCATCCGGAATTCTGATAACTTTATCTTCAACTTGGGGTAAGGATGATCTGCCGCCTTTCAGCTTGACGAGATCGAAATCTTGTCCGTACCTTTTTTCATGGTCAATCTGCAGGTAGCGTTGTTTCTCAACAATTTCCTGTATGTAAGAATCATTGACATTAATGTTTGCAGAGATTATAGGGAGAGACCAAGGTATGATGGTCTGTGATTCGGTGTCATCAATAGAAGAAAACGGCTTGAACAGTTTTTGTCTATAGCGTATGCTCCAGGTATCATACAGGTATCGTAATATCGTCTCATTTATCTCTGGTTCCTCATCGGGCAGGTTGGTCACTTCCTCTCATTTTTATAATGCATAATAAGGTTACGCGGGTGATCATGATCTATGTCCATAAGGCTGGAAGAATGCATTTCTAAACTTTTCGAAATTACCGGAGGCATTTGATTCACACGGACCTTTACAATTCCATGGTTTAAACACTTGTGCAATTCCACCCTTCCTATTTTCAAAAATTGTCTAAATAAAGAATTCTTTTAATAAATTACTGCGATAAACTCGACATGATTAGCAAAATAGGAGTTATTGGTGCTGGTTCAATGGGAGCTTCTATAGCGGAATTGTTTGCCTATAACGGTTATGAGGTCGTTCTGAAGGACCAGAACAAAGAATTGACAGAAAAGGGGACGAGAAGCATTGAGAAGATCCTAGATGACTTCATATCTTACACAACAAAGGCTCCTGAAAGGGAGATACAAAAGATCGAGAAGCTCGGAGTTAGACTTACCGAAGAACAGAAAGATGTAATACGAAAGAACCTTGGGTCCAGTATAAAGAAGGAGGATATAATCAGGAAAATACACCCTACAGAAACTTACGATGATATGCGCGAACTTGACTTTGTGATTGAAGCGATATTTGAGAATCAGTCTGTAAAGAATAAATTATTTGAAGAGCTTTCTGGAAAACTCAGAGAATCTACCGTTCTTGCATCTAATACATCATCTCTTAGTATAACTGAAATGGCTGCCCATTACAGATTTCCTGAAAAGGTTATAATTGCTCATTTCTTCAATCCGCCATATACATTACCACTCGTCGAGGTCGTTCCTGCTTTGCAAACATCGGAAGAAACGGTAAAAGATACGTTTTCATTGTTCCAGTCAATGAAGAATCACAGAGAAAAGATCATTCCTGTAAAGGCTAAAGAGAGAGCAGGCTTTGTTGTAAATCGTATCCTAATTCCAATGATAAACGAGGCTATGAAGGTCGTGGATGAAGGAATAGCGGATGTTAAAACAGTCGATATTGCAATGAAGAAGGGGGCTGGTATGCCGATGGGTCCATTTGAGCTCTCGGACTATGTAGGCGTGGACATTGTGTACCACGTACTGGAAAGCTTTAGAGAAGCGTTCGGTGATGAATACCTCCCCCCAGAAACGATGAAGCAGATGATTTCTGCTGGCTATAATGGGAGAAAATCAAAGAGGGGATTTTACACTTATTAGACGCCCCACCATTATTTTTCCATCGGATGAGAACGCGTTAACCACATTATCTACAGTAATGAAGTTCCCTGAGGAAACATTAATGATAACCTTAGCGATGAAGAAAGTGCGTTATTTATGCTGAGAAATGATGTTGAATTCAAAAAAAGTTTGCAGGACGGAAGGAGGTTATTTTACGAAGGTTCTGTCGTTGATGACGTAACAAAACATGAGGTTCTGAAAGTTGCTATCAACCATGCTTCCGATCTTTTCAAATGGCAAAACCAGAAACAATACTCTTCCTTATTGGTAAGACCCGACGATAAATATGGAAATGTAAGTACCTTTTACGTTGTCCCAAAAACAAAGGACGATTTGAAAGAGAGATTCAATGTCATTTATGAGACCACCCGTCTTGGACGTGGTATGTTCAACATTGTAAAGGCAATTGGTTCGGATGCTATGTTTGCTCTGATGATAGTGTCCCGAATTATAGACAATGATTTCAAGACTAACTATTGCGAGCGGGTAAACAGGTTCTATGTGGATACGGTTCAAAAAGACCTTGCACTATCAGTCGCCCAGACAGATGTCAAGGGAAACCGTGTACTTCGGCCTAGCGAACAACCCGACAAAGACATGTATGTAAGGATAGTTGAGAGAAGGGACGATGGAATCGTGGTAAACGGTGCAAAAGCCCACACAACCCAATCAGTCGCCAGCAATATGATAATCGTGATTCCTACAAGGAATATGACTGAGGCAGACAAGGATTATGCTGTCGCTTTTGCAGTTCCACCAAATGCAAAAGGAGTATCATTGATCTCGAGACCAATGAAAGCATCTGAAAGTGCACTCAAGGATCCTTCGCTTGTGATAGGAAACAACAATGCAGAAAATGAGACGCTGACAATATTCGATCATGTTTTCATTCCATGGGAAAGGGTTTTCATGGCAGGAGAGTGGAAATATGCGGGTTTGCTTGCTAGCATGTTTCCGACGTATCATCGGTTTACTGCAATAGCCTATAGAGCTGCGATGGGTGATCTATATCTTGGTCTTGGTAAACTTATTGCTGAGCACAACGGAACATCAGAGACGTCAAATATTAGGCGTAACATAGTTAACTTGATGACATACAAGGAAACATTGAGGCTAGCAGGAGTTGGGGCAGCGGAGTTTGCTGAAATGGATACCCAAACGGGCATTTATGTTCCAAATAGGGTTTATACGAACGTGGGAAAATTATTTGCTAATCAAAACTATCTTGATTCGGTAAAAAATCTTGTAGATATAACAGGTGGATTGGCATCGACGCTGCCACACAGCAGCGATCTAAATAATCCTGAAGAAAGGGAACTGCTTTTGAAATACCTTTCGGGTGCCATTGTAAGTAAAACGGAGGAGAGAATCAGGTTGATATCGACTGTTAGGGAAATAATCTCATCGTATGGCGCCCTTTTCACGTCCGCCATGTTGCATGCAGAAGGATCCATAGAAGCGAGTACTATTGAACTTTACAGAAGTTATGACTATGGTGAAAGTAAGAAGTTGGCCTTGTTTGCCAGCGGAGTGGTGGATAGATTATGAAGAAAGTATATGTAATCGGAACTGGCATGACAAAATTTGGGAAACTTGAGCAATCTGGCAGGGAACTGGCTATTGAAGCTGCAAAGGAAGCCATTCAAGAATCAGGCGTTGCGCCCCACGATATGGAATCGACCTACGTATCTAACGCATTTGGCATAGGAGAAAATCAATTGCACGTAGGTCCCATAATTAATAGTGCGCTTGGAATACCAGAGGTCCCGAGTCTTTCCATCGAATCAGCGTGTTCTGGAGGTAGCGCAGCATTCAACCAGGCATACATTGCGCTTTCATCTGGCTACTATAAAGTAGCGCTCGTTGTTGGTTATGAAAAACTTAGCATGAACAAGACTCCTGAGAACACAAGATATTTTGCAATGGCAAGCGATCATTGGTATGAAGGCATAAATGGCGTGACTTTCCCTGGTCTCTATGCGCTCATGGCGAGTGCTCACATGCATCTTTACGGAACCACTGAGGAGATGCTTGGCTCTGTCTCGATCAAAAACCATAGGAATGGCACCTTTAATCCTAAGGCACATCTTCAGAAGGCAATTGACATGGAAACCTACTTGAAAAGCCCAGTTGTTGCAAGTCCACTTAAGCTTTATGATGCGTGTCCTTTTAGCGATGGTGCTTCAGCAGTTGTGTTGGCGAATGAGGATTTTAACTTTGATGGTCAGGAACGGATTGAAGTCCTTTCATCTGCCAGAGCGGGAAGTCGGGCTACACTACAGGATCGCGAGGAACTTACTGGTATTCCTGGTGCACAAATAGCCACTCAGAAGGCACTTAAAACCGCGGGTATTGAACTTAAGGATATTTCTTTCGCAGAGGTCCATGACTGTTTTACCATAGCTGAATTAATGGCGCTTGAGGATATTGGCTTCTTCAAGAAGGGTGAGGCTGGAAAAGCTACTCTTGAGGGTCTTACTGCATTTGACGGAAAGATTCCGATTAATTCATCCGGTGGATTGAAGGCCAAGGGGCATCCGATTTCGGCAACCGGTGTCGCTCAGATTGTTGAGATTCACGATCAGATGCTTTACAAGGTGGACCCTCACAGACAAGTCAGCAATCCCTCGATAGGGTTGACGCATAACGTGGGTGCAACGGGGGGCTCTGTGTCCATAAATATTTTCAGGAGGTCGAGATAAATGCACAACGTGAGGGATTATGTTTCTGGGCTCAAAAATGGCAGGTTCCTTGGTTATCATTGTCGATCCTGCAATCATGAATGGCTAACATCGGTTGAACTTTGTCCTTTCTGTGGCTCCAGTGAAATAGAAGATAAGGAGTTTCCTCGAAATGGCAAAGTATTAGCATACACCGTACAGCATGTTGTTCCTGAAGAGCTTCAGCAGAAGGCGCCATTCGCGATTGCTGTTATAAGGCTTGAAAACGGAGCGAAACTACAGGCAAGGATCGAGAACTATAAACCGGAATTGGGAAACCTGATAGGCAAAAGCGTTCATCTATCAGGAGGAAATGAGAACGGACTTCTTTTCGATCTGAACTGAGATTTTCGGTTCACGTTCTTATTTTTGAATTCTCTCTTTCCTGAAGGAGTCTCCAGTCGATTTTTCCTGACCCGGTTTTTGGAATTTCGTTTACGAATTCAATTACTCTTGGATATTTGTAGTCTGCCAGGTGTTCCTTGCAGTGTTTAATTATGTCATCTTCATGAATATTTCCCTCAAATCCAGGCTTAGGTACAATTACAGCCTTGACCTCCTCTCCGACCCTGTTGTCGCGAGTGGATATAACACAACATTCTTTTATTCCAGGAATCCCATAAAGAACATTTTCCACCTCAAGTGGCCAGACCTTGAAACCCGCCCTGTTTATCATTCTCTTTAGGCGATCAACAATGAAGAAGAAACCGTCTTCATCCATATAACCTATGTCACCGCTACGCAGATATGGGATTCCATCGATATCAATCATGGCCTCCGCAGTATCTTTTCTTTTACCAAAATATTCTTTAAACTGGGAAGGCCCGTTAAATACTATCTCCCCTATTTTGCGAGGATCAAGAACCTTCCCGGTATCAGGATCTATTATCTTTGCATCGACACCAAATTGCGGGATTCCAATGCTTCCTGGTTTTCTCTTTCTTGTCGGATTCACGTGCGTCTGTCCCATCATCTCAGTCATTCCGTAACCCTCAACAAAATTAAGATGAACAAGATTCTCAAGTCTTTCGAGAAGTGGTTTAGGAACAGCTGCCCCGCCTCCACCAATAAATGTCAAAGACGAAAAATCACGTTTTTCAAGATCCGGCATGGCAAGCAGATCAGCAATCATGGTAGGAACTGTGACCCAGTGTGTCACTTTAAATTTCTCAATGCTTTCCACAGCGGCCTGTCTATCCCACCTATACAGGGGAACAATCGTCGCACTCTCATATATCGGACCAAGCACTGAGAACGATAAGCCTGTCACATGGAAGAAAGGTGCAACGGAGAGTTCTACTGATGCCGGAGTGACGCCTCTCCAGTAGGCAGATGCCATTGCATTTGCAATTATTGAACTATGAGTGTGGACACAGCCTTTCGGAACAGCAGTTGTACCAGAGGTATAAGCTATCATCGCGGTGTCGTTTGATGATATCCTTTCATGATCAGAATCGCTATCGTGTTCTATTGCATCATCCCAGGACAATGCGTTGTCCCTATCATAGTTCTTGTTTATTTGTGCTGGCACGGGAATTGAGTGTAAATTAGGTAGAAAGGAACTAACACTGCCGGACATTACTTTTAAATCAAGGCCTGATGCAACGCTCTGGACGTTAGTTAAAAGATCATCTGTTGTAAGAATAAGTTTCAACCCACTGTCTTTTGCTATAAGGGTCAACTCCTCCGATTTCAGCATTGGATTTAACAGGACAACGATACCACCTGAGTTAATTATGCCAAAAAATGATATGACCCAATTAGGGGAATTCTGCATGGAAATTCCAACGCGATCTCCCTTCTTTATTCCAAGACTCTTTAGGGAAGCGGATAGTCCAAGAATATGTCTCCAAGCCGTACCATAGTCTATTCTATTCCCGTAAAAAATCATAAATGGTTTTTCCGGGTACCACTCTGCGGATTTCTGAAAAATCTTATCAACCGATATCTCCGGGTACTCAAGGGTTTTTGTTATATTCTCATTCCAGTTTCTGAACCATACTTTTTCAGTCATAATAAAATATAACATAGAAAACCATTACTCTTTTTCATTGATAGGTAATTGGACATTTTGCCCCCAAATGTCGATCAGGGCATTTTTATTCACAAAGTTCAAGAGATCAAGTGATATGCAGAATGTGAAACTGTGGGGTGAAAAGGATTGGATTGTATAAAAGTTTCAACTGAGCTGTATCATTCTTTCAGATTACTTGGAGAGTAATTTGAGTACTTTTTTATCAATGTGAAACTTTTTCTGGTTCTTAGCGATTAAAATAGATCGAGCGACGCGGGGAATATTCTTTATTTCTTAAGTAAAGAAATTTGATAATATTCTTCAGGTATAATGATAAAGGAGGATTATCATTACAAGAGAAGGAGACAACTTTATTTAGCGCTAACGACATGTCTTTTAGATGTTTCCACCTGATCCGACAAAAAAAGAAGGATTCTATGATCTAGAGGTCTATCAGGAATGTCTAGAAAAGTACAACTCTATCGCCAATCTCCTGAGAGAAAAAGCGAAAGAAAATGGAGATAAAACCTGGCTTATATTTGAGAATGGAATCAGATATACTTACAGGGAAATGAATGAAATAACGGATAAAATGGCCTATTCTTTAATCGGACTTGACGTTTCTCGCGGCGACAGAATTGCAATTTTTGGTCTTAATTCTCCAGAATGGATTATTGCCTATTTCGCTGTCCTGAAGGCTGGGGCTGTTCCGGTAACTGTTAATACAGCTTTTATCAAAGATTCATTGTTATATAACTTAATCCAGCCCGAAGCTAAATATGTTTTCGTAGACTCAAGACTGCTTCCCCAGTACCTTGAGGTTGTTGATCAGCTTAAACTTGTTGAAAATACCATAATTTTTGGTGATATAGAAGATAGGTACAAAGACAAAATCAGTAAGTACGTTGAATTTGACAAACTTGCAAATGTAGCTGAAGCGAAAATACCAGGGATTAGTACAAGCTGGAACGATCCGAGTGCAATGATACTAACGTCAGGGACTACAGGCAGGTCCAAAGTTGTTGTTGAGACGAATTCTGAGTTTCTACTCACAGCTTTGGACATGATTGATGCAGGTGGAGTGAATGCAAACAGTGTAGTTTACGTGTACCTACCACTCTTTCATATAATGGCGCTGGATCTTGCAACAATATCCTCCATGCTTGCAAACTCAACGCTTGTCCTTGTTGAGAAATTCAATCCACGCGAGTTCTGGAACGACGTAAACAAATATGGTGTTACGCATTTCCATGCTGTTGGACCTATACTGGAAGCGCTGTTGAAACAGCCTCAGTCGGAAATCGAGAGAAAGCACGGACAACTCATAGCGATAGCTTACTCATCAAAAGAGATCTGGAATGCTGCAGTGGAGCGTTTTGGTATTCGGATCACAGGCGGATACGGGGGAACAGAAGCAGGTATACCAGTAACATCTCCATTTAGCGTTGTTATTTCTGGGAGGAATCCTCCCGGCAGTTGCGGTAAACCTGCGCCGCCTTTTGAGGTCTCCATAGTAGACAAAAGAGATCTTCCGGTAAAAATGGGCGAGACAGGGGAAATTTTGATCCGACCAAGGCTTCCTTTTGCCACCTTTAAAGAGTACTACGGAATGAAAGAAGAAACGTTCGAGGCTTTCAGAGATTTGTGGTTCCACACGGGTGATCTCGGAAGGTATGATGAGAACGGCAATATTTACTTTGTTGACAGAGCTAAAGATGCAATAAGGAGAAAGGGGGAGAACATATCATCTTTCGAGGTTGAACAGACATTACTTAAGTATGAACGTATAAAGGATGCTGCTGTCGTACCTCTTAAATTCGAAAATGGAGACGAGGAGGTTCTGGCGGTTGTTGTCCCGATGGATGATAGATTATCACCAGAGGAGATTATTGACTATTGTATCGGTAACATGCCGAATTTCTGGATTCCAAACTACATAAAGATGATCCCGAACCTACCAAAGACACCAACTGGAAGAACCGAAAAATTTAAACTAAAAAACATGAAGGAAAGTGAGGCTATAAAGATGACAGATTATATTGCCAAGAAACTAAAAGTATCGAGGAATAGTTCCTAATGATTCTTCTTTAATCCTTTCAAGTCAGGTGAATTTTCTAGCATGCTTTAATGTCATGGAAAAAATACAATCCTCGTCGAAATAACAAACAAAATTTGAACTACTCTTGTCCGATTGCAAGCAAAACGGTGAATAGGATGGACTTTAATTTGCCAAATGATGTATTCTCAATAAAAGAACTGACTGAGGAATTTTCAAAGAGAGAGATTGAACCAAATGCAAAAAAGATTGAAAAAGAACCGACGATGGTCAAAGACATTCTAACCAAAATGGGAAAATTTGGATTGCTTGGCATTACCATTCCCGAAAAATTTGGTGGCGCAGGGCTGGATTACCTGACTTTTGGCGTGATAGTGGAAGAGATAGCGTATCATTCGGCTTCACTAGCTCTCTCCTATGGCGGACACAGCAATCTGGTACTGGATAATATTTATAGAAATGGCACAGAAGGACAAAGGGAGGAATTCGCAAGAAAGCTTGCACTCGGTGAATGGATTGGTTCCCTCTGCCTGACTGAACCTGGAGCCGGATCCGATGCAATTGGCGGGATGACAACAAGTTACAGGAAAACGGGCAATCGTTTCATAATAAATGGCTCAAAAATGTTCATAACAAACGCTCCAATAGCGGATGTTTTCCTTGTTTATGCCAGAGAATCTTCAAACTATTCTGCATTTATTTTAAGGCGCGAGGATGGAGTTCAAACGCCTGGATTAATAGATAAGATGGGAATGCGTGGATCTCCAACAGGTGAAGTCGTGTTCCGTGATGTTGAGGTGGATAGAGACCGAATCCTTGGTGAAGAAGGTGGTGGAAAAAGAGTAATATATGAAGGTTTAAACGCGGAAAGGGCTACCATGGCATTCCTTCCCTTGGGGATAGCGAGGAGAGCAATGGACGAAGCAGTAGTGTACGCGAAAAAGCGAAAGCAATTCGGGAAACCCATATCTGATTACCAATTGATACAGGAAAAAATAGCGTACATGTTTACAAGGCTAGAAGCGGCAAAATTACTTGCCTATAAAGCCATAATTCTAGCACAAGATAAGGTTTCTGATCCAAAATATGCTGCTGCTTCCATTATGCTGGCTTCTGAAACGGCAATTCAAATAGCGAAAGATGCTGTGCAGATACTTGGAGGTTATGGTTACACTACAGATTTCCCAGTGGAAAGACTTCTAAGAGATTCCGTGATCGGAGAAATTGCTGCCGGCACTACCGAGATACGAAAACTTGTAATAGCGCGTTCAGTTATAGAATCTTATAAGGACGAAATGACCAAATGAACTCGGAGATCTTACATTCCTGCTCAGATGCCTACAATAAGGGATTTTTATTCGATTAAATTCATTGACTACCTATTTCTCATCTTCCATTTTATCAGGAGGACCGAATTCAAAGTGGCATCCTATCTTTGCAGTTGACGTGTAGGTAATGATCAGTGTATCCTGGAAAGCTGGGGGATGCATATTGTCAGAGATTAGGCCTGAAAGATCAAAACGGGTATTTTTTTGACTGTAGTTACCTATAACCGGGCACAAGAGATTGAAAGTTATGAGCAAAGGATCGACAACGGTCCGGTGACGAGATAGCTAGATAAAATCGTCTATGTGGTTTCCGTATATTATTTTTTCAAGCTGTGATATTCTTTCTTTAACGATTTCAGTTGTTTCGCCAACGACATTTACATGTCCCAATTTTCTTCTTTTACGAACCCCGCTCTTTCCATACCAGTATATTTGTGTAGATGGCACCTCAAGTATCCTAGTTCTTAACTGCGAATCTAAATCTCTGCCAATTATGTTTATTATCCCGCTTGGTGAAAGTAGTACCGGATCCGGGATGGGAAGACCAGTAATTGCCCTGATATGCTGCTCAAATTGTGAAATTGAAGAACCTAAGAGTGTATGGTGTCCAGAATTGTGAACCCTTGGGGAAAATTCATTAACGTAGGCTTTTCCATCTTTTATAAAGAATTCAACGCCCATCGTTCCTACGTAATTAAGGCCTTTTAGAAGTTTCTCAACTATAGACTTCATTCCAAAGTCTGAAAAAGGAGCGACATTGTACAATAACATTCCGTTTTTGTTTACATTTAATGAGGGGGCGTGGAAAGAAATCTTTCCATCGATAGACCGCGAAGCAATAAGCGACGCTTC
This sequence comes from Thermoplasmatales archaeon, assembly GCA_026127925.1. Classification (NCBI taxonomy): domain Archaea; kingdom Methanobacteriati; phylum Thermoplasmatota; class Thermoplasmata; order Thermoplasmatales; species Thermoplasmatales archaeon. The sequence goes on along the minus strand of JAJSLM010000005.1, from coordinate 45,267 downwards.
AGCGTCAAAGTCCATGTAATCTTCAACAACATATTTTTCATCTGGCATACCATCAGGAATCTTTCCGCCTGTTATGAGAAACTGCCCCTTGCCATCATAGCCGTACATGGCGGTCTTGGCAATGCACTTCTCAGGTAATTCCAGTTGCTCAAGCGCTGCCAAGGAATTTGCAATCCTAAAGTGAACAGTGGGGAGAGACAGGTCTTTTAGAAATTTCTTTTCCTTAGATCTATCCCGTTTCAGCTCTATAGGGAAAAGCCCTGGTTTTAGCTTGTTCATCGAATCTGCATATTCGAGAACCCTGCTATCAACATGCTCGAATTCATAAGTGACCACATCGCTAGAGTCAACGAACTCCTTGAATTGATCATAAACAAAACCATGATCCGAGATCTTAACTCCAGGATAACTCATTTCCTTATCAATTGCATTAAAATTATAACCAAGTTTTTTCGATTCATTAATCATCATCCAGCCTAGCTGGCCACCACCAATGATACCGATGTTCATTCTAGTTTTTCCTCTAACACTTTTCTTGTTTGAGATTCCATGAAATTCTCCAGCTTCTTGGCCACTTTACCATCGCTCAACGCTAGAATTCTCGCAGCAAGGATACCCGCATTTCTGGAGGCCCCTATTGCAACAGTGGCGACCGGAACTCCGGAAGGCATTTGTACTATAGACAATAGTGAATCGATGCCTTTCAAATTTTTAGAAGGAATAGGAACGCCTATTACCGGAAGTGTAGTCAGAGCAGCGGTCATCCCAGGCAGGTGAGCGGCACCTCCAGCACCTGCGATAATGACCTCGATACCACGACTTTTAGCTGACTTAGCATAATCGTACATGTAATCCGGCGTCCTGTGAGCAGAAACGATCTTCATCTCAGTCTCAATTCCAAAATCTTTGAGAGCGGTACTAGCATCAACCATGTATTCGTAGTCACTCCGACTTCCCATGATAATTCCTACCTTTACTGTCATCAGTATGAAATTTATAACTAGTATAAAATAGGTTAACGTTTCCCTGCTCCTGAATTTTGTAAATATTTAGAAACAAAGCTAAGAGTGTTTGATTTCATTGGAACAAACTCTTAACGTTCTGCATATGGTACATCTTTAACAGGGTTTCAGGGCGCAGGTTTTGCCATATTGTTTGACTCACTTTCACGGTTCTGCGGACCTATCACCATTCCGGCTGTGTTAAACATGGGAATATTGATTGTTACAACCAATGAGTATTTGTGGAGTGGATTTCAGATTGTTACACCTAAAGTAGATTGTAGTTTCATGCGACCTTTATTTGATTGGAAAGTTATATTCCCTGGTGCAGTAATTGATGAAACTAAGCGGTATCGTTAGCCTCCGAAACATCGTAATCGTCCAACGATTTGGTTCTATGGCCTGTGATCTGCGCCCAGAAGTAGAAGAGCAATCCGGCCGCTGCGGCAGAAATGAAATCGTAAGGGAATTTGATAAGATTGTACCCCCCATACTGGCTTGGACCGATCAGTGAGAGAAATTCTATTGCAAGAAGAGCAAATATAAACCACGAACCATAAATAATATCTGACTTTTTGTTTTCAGAATATAGGCTTATTAGAGCATATACAGCCAAAGATAGAGCTATTACAATGGAAATAATCGCGTATTCCAGATTGTAGAAATAGTACAGGAATAAGAGCATGAACAGAGAAGCAAGAACGACTGATGTTGTGAGGATGAGGAGCGTTATAAACTCTTTTTTTGAAACCTCAAACATCTTGCGGTAGAAGTACGTGAACATGAACAAACCAGCCAATGTGGCAAAAACAACTTCACCAGAGAGAGGCCATCCGGACCAATAAACTACTAAAAATGTAAGGATGAAAGCAAGCGGGGCAATAACTTTAGAGTATCTGAGCTGGAAAGGCCTTTCAGTTTTCGGTGAAGTTTTTCTTAAAACGTTTATCGAAGCGGGACCGACAATGTATGCAATAACAAGCGTTGATGTCAAAATGCCTATTAGTAGATGCCATCCTGGGAATTCATAAATAAAAAACAACCCCAATATAAAACCAAGAACCAGGGCTCTTGCTGGCACATGTTTGCTGCTCAACTTTGAAAACATCTTTGGGGCATAACCAAACTCGGACATAGATTGGAATATTCTGGAAGGATAGGCAGCGTAGCTTATTCCTGCACCTCCGGGTGATATAACAGCGTCTATCATCAGTATTACTACCAACCAGCCAAGACCAATAGCGGAGGCAACCTGAGCGAATGGCCCTCCAACTATGGAGGATGAGAGTGCCCCCCAGTCACCTGGGGTGATACCAAAGACATCCCAGCGAATTCCACCGACAAAAGCTATCTGCAGGAGGACATAGAGGGCCATAACCAAAACAAGAGCAATAATGACCGATTTCCAGATATATGTTTTATTTTTTGCCTCACCCGCCATGTTTACGGCAGCCCTGAAGCCTTCAAAAGAAAATATGACTCCTCCCAGAACCAATGCGTAAAATACCCCAGAATAACCGTTGTAAAAAGAGCCGTAGGCCGTGAAATTGGTCGCATGGAAGAAAAATGGTATCAGAGTAACAATTACGAGAGCAGGAATTGCCCATTTCCATACCATGACTCCGGTTAGAGTGTTTCCAAACATTTTCACAGAAAGAAGATTAACAAGAAGTATGATGACCAATATGACGACTGCCAGAATATATCCTAAAAGCTCAAGTGAACCGGTAGGTGACACAATCCCTTTTATAAAAAAAGACAGGTAGGTCACAGATGCAATAGCTTCTATGGGGGGCGTCATTACATCAGACAGCCATGCCCCCCAGCCGGAAATGAAACCTACGAGTTTCCCATGAGAGAACTCCCCTATCGGGGTCGACCCACCTGCCCTCGGGAAAGCAGAAGATACCTCCATGAACGTCAAGGCAATGAGCAGGACAATAACTCCGCCCAGGAGCCATGAGAACACAGAACCAAAAGAACCGGCATAGGAACTGGTATACATTTCCGCGAAGAGCCACCCAGATCCTATCATACCCATCGAGTTTAACATGACAAGGTTAAGCAATCCTAGATCTCGTTTGTAACCATTCGATTTTTGCATCTACACGCAAAGATACGGTATAATATAACCCTAATTATTAAAAATATTCAAATGTTATAACACTTTATCATATTTCGAAAATTGTTGTAATACTTGCGAAAATCGTATAAAAATGTGCTCTACCCATCAATCATTATAGCTTTATAGCTGCGAGCTGAACATTGGCTAAGGAAAAATAAATTTCTGGCGTAAAGATAACGGAAATGTATTTGCCAACGAATTTTAGTAAAGCGATAACATTATGATCAAAGGTTTGTAGGGGGACGAATTAAAGTGAAGAACATAATTGTTGAAAAGAGGAATGGCATATTTATTGTGAAATTGAACAGGCCAGAGGTGAGAAATGCTATTAATCTGCAAACTGCGGATGAGCTTGATCGGGCTTGGCAAGAGTTTGATGAAGACCCAGAATCAGATGTAGGAATAATTGCATCATCATCGGAGAATTTTTGCTCAGGTGCTGATCTGAAAGATATAGAAACTCTATCGCAAAGAGCTATGAATCCAGGTGGTCCTTTGGGGATGACCAGACGGACTTTGAAAAAGCCTGTCATAGCAGCAATTCCCGGTTACTGTGTTGCGGGAGGATTCGAGATCGCCCTATGGGCAGACATAAGAATCTGCGAAATTACCACGAAGTTTGGCTTTCTGGAGAGGCGTTTTGGTGTACCCCTAATCGACGGGGGCACACAAAGACTACCATTAATCTCCGGACTTGGAAACGCGCTTTACCTCATACTAACTGGGAAGTTGATAGATGCTAATGAGGCCCTTAGAATGGGTATAGTCAGTGAAATCGTGCCAGAAGGAAAATTGCTTGAAAGGGCAATCGAGTTAGCCGAATTAATACTCAGTTATCCTCAACTAACGTTAAGGAGTGACAGAGATGCTCTATATTCTGGTATTGGGATTGATCCGGGCATAATGTATGAGCAAAAAAATGGTTTCTACGTGTTGCAAAGCCATATTCCGGAAGAAGGATCTAGAATCTTTACATCGGGTAAGGGGCGAAAAGGAGCAAATCTAAGGAAGGAAAAATAATTTCCATTCAGTCAAGCGCCATGGAAATAGAATTATTCTAACAGTATTTTTATTCATTTTTTGAACTATAGTTCATGATGTTCTCTATGTCCCCCTTCGTGTGTTGGTTCTTCGGTTTCCTTAAGTTTTCCGCTGGACACAGCGTGAATTGCATCTTCTATACTCATTCCGTTTGCCAAAAATATTTTCGCTTTTCCTTTAAGATAGTTTACACCAGGTCTTCCAATTTCATTAACAATTATTGCATCTGCTCCGTTCTCTAATGCACTTCTAAGCATCACAACTCCCTTGGCGGCTTTTGCAGCTTTTCCAGGGTTTTCTATTTTCTTGAGCAGGATATACGTTCCATCCTTCAGATCAAAGAAGTGTATTTCCTCACACTCGCCAGGATCAGCAACTAGGTCGTTTTTTGTGGCAATTGCAACTTTCATAAACACATATTTTAGGCAGTCTTATAAACATTGCCGAATGTTCTCTCGTTTTCCTTCGAAGCCAATAAAAGCGATAATTTAGTCATTCCTATCCGATATGTTTCGTCGCCTGCGTCAGCGGTTTTAACTTCTAAAGGGTCTAAATTTACCGACTCGGCTGCCCATTTCCCAACCACTTGGAGTTATTTTGATATGTATAAAATACCGCTAGGTATTTATAGTTCTATTCACTAATACATTGTAAGTGTGATATAAATTATGAGCGGAGATCGTTTCGCATATTACTTTAAGACAATATTGAATTCTAGTTTGGAAGATGTTCAGGAAATAGCGTACCAATTCGAGAATGACAGAAATATTTCTATTGGAGAAGCTCAGGAATTGGAGCGAATGCTGGAAAAGCATCAAGAAATGTTTAAGCCACCGGACGTTTACGTTGTAAATGCCTCAACCGGTAATGAGGAACTCCCGCCAAAGTCGGAAATTGACAATTTTGGAAATTCCTCTATTTATGTGGGATCGGAAAGGGCATTTGGAGTAGAGTGGAAAATATACTCTCCTTCTCCAGGATTCATAAATTCTCCTGTGAAGAAGTGGTACTATAATCGCCAAATTTCAGAACTATTGAATGGAATTCTTGTTGACGTTGTACCAGGTAAACTTGCAAATTACTTTGACTACCCTCCATGGGTTCTTGGCACGAAGTATGCCCCTAATTCAAAATACGTTCCCCTGAAGGAACTTGTGTTGAAAGCCATTTATAAGGGGTACATCGATGACTTCGAGCAGCTGTACTATTTTGGTATACCTCGGGAACTTATCAACGTCATAAAGTCACAAAATTCGAGTGAGACTTTCTAATTGCTTTCGGGACTCAAATATTTCTCGTCCTTATTGCGGTCTTTTTCTTGGTTTTTATTATTCTTCGATTTCTGAGCATGTTTATCTAAAATTATTGTTTCCAAAATGTTAATAGAAAATGCGGTAATTACTGTTTATGAAATACAAAGGAATCATTTGTCCTATGTTAACGCCTTTCAAAGCCGATGGAAATATTGATTATGAGGCAACTGAGGTTCTAATTGAACATCTGAGGAAGATTGGTATAAATGGGCTCTTCCCCCTGGGAAGCACCGGTCTTTTTCCTTTCTTAAGAACAGAAGAGAGAAAAAAGTTTTTGGAATATGTGATAGAATATTCTCATGGCCTGCCAGTACTTGCAGGTGTAGGCTCATCCTCCACGGATCAGTCTGTAGAACTTGCACTACACGCAAAACAAGCAGGCGCAAATGCGCTTGTCATAATGCCGCCATATTATATTACTCCCGGGCAGCCTGAGATAATAAAGCACTTCTCATCGATTATTCAGAAAGTCCATATGAGCACGTTTATATATAATATCCCGCAGCTTGCAGGGGCGCGGATTGAACTACAGACTATAGAAACTCTGAAGAACAACTTCCCAGATATAGTCGGTATGAAAGAGAGTTCCGCTGACATGCGTTATTTCTCTTCTATTATGAGATTTTCGTCCAACGATTTCTCTATAATCCAGGGCCAGGATGATCTATTGGTACCGTCTCTCTCTATAGGTGCTGATGGTGGTGTTTGCGGTCTTACGAATTTCTCTGGAGATGTCGTTGAAGCCTACAAGGCATTTGAGAGTGGAGAGTATTCCAAGGCGAAAGATATACAGATAAACAAGATCGTGCCACTCCTTGAGAAAACAAATGTATCGAGATTTCCATCTGGTTATTACAAAGCGTTCTATGAAAAATTCAACCTAAAGGGTGGTTACCGTTCTCCAATGACTGAACCAAAAAGGTAATGCTAACTTTAGGAATATAGCAAAAAACTCAAGAAACCGCGATAAAGTATAAATATGGTTTTGCTCTTTGTGTTTGCCTTAGTGAAGGAGGTTCAAAAATGGATAAAGAAAGTTATGTGAAATTCGAAACTCCCGAGTTGACAGAGAAGAAGTTATTGGATCTTGTTGAAAACTCGTTTAGAAGTGGGAAAATAAAGAAGGGAACGAACGAAGTAATAAAGTCTATCGAGCGCGGAGAAAGCAAGATAGTTGTGATTGCCGAGGATGTCTCTCCACCGGAGGTAGTTTACTATCTCCCGATGTTATGCGAGGAGAAGAAAGTCCCATATGCCTATGTCAAGAAGAGATCGGATCTTGGATCAAAGGTTGGTATTGCTTCAGCTGCGTCTGTTTCGGTTACAGACTTCGGTAAAAGTGAAGACGTCTACAAGCAGATCCTTGAGGAGATCTCAAACGTTAAGAAAGGATTGAGTGATCAAAGTGGCGGAAGATGAAGCAACTCCTGCTGAAGTAGTAGAATTGATGGGCCGGACAGGAATGTGCGGCGAAGCAACAACGGCAAAAGTCAGAGTTCTTGCAGGGAGAGATCAGGGAAGAATCATAGCCAGAAATGTCATGGGTCCCGTAAAAGTTGGAGACGTCCTTATGCTCAGGGAGACCGCTCGGGAAGCCAGAAAACTTTCCATGAGGTAAATCTAGATGATAACAAAGAACTGTACATTCTGCGGGAAGACTATCGAGCCTGGTACCGGTATTATATACGTACGCAAAGATGGCAATATTCTCAATTTCTGCAGCAATAAGTGTAAAACGAACATGGTTATACTCAAGCGTGTTCAGAGACGTGTCAAGTGGACTGGCGAGTACCACACCATGAAGGAAATAAGAAAGCAGGCTGTTAAGCACTGATTTCGGTGGTATTATGGATCGAACACTTGTTCTTATAAAGCCCGATGGAGTTAAAAGGAGACTTGTTGGAGATATTCTGAAGAGGTTTGAGAAGAAAGGAATGCGAATTCTTGGAATGAAGATGCTCTTGCTCTCAAAGGAGAAGGCGCAAATGCATTATGCGGTCCACAAAGACAAGCCGTTTTACAACGACCTTGTCAATTACATCACTTCAGGTCCAATAGTTGCAGTTCTTCTTGAAGGAAACAGGTGCATAGAGGTAACCAGGCTGATGTGTGGGTCAACCGACGGGAGCAAAGCTCAGCCTGGAACAATTAGGGGGGACTATTCTTTAAGCATTGAGAAGAACATAATCCACGCATCCGATTCGAAAGAGAGTTTCGATTACGAATACCCAATATTTTTTAGTAATGAGGAAATACTTAATTTTCAATACGGGGATGAGATGAATATCATCTGATGAGCTATGCAACAGAATGATTTGCAACAAAATAGACTCAGGGAACCCATTGTCAGTGTCCTGGGTCACGTCGATCATGGCAAAACAACTCTGTTAGATGCTATTCGCTTAACGACAGAAGCAAACAAGGAAGCTGGCGGAATTACCCAGCGCATCGGCGCCACGGAAATCAGATCCAAGGACCTCATACTTCGATCACACGGCATGTTGAGCGAAACAAATCTCCGTATTCCGGGTATCCTCTTTATAGATACGCCCGGACATGTTGCTTTTTCAAACATGAGGGTGCGTGGAGGTGTACTGGCAGACATAGCCATACTCGTCGTTGATATAAACGAAGGTTTCATGCCCCAGACATTGGAATCTATAAACATATTGAGGAAATTCAAGACACCATTCGTTATAGCAGCTAATAAGATTGATCTCGTTCCTTATTTCATACAGTTAAAGAATGAAACCCTGAAAAATGTGATGAAGATCCAGAGAAATGAGTACATTGATGAATTTAACAACAGGATGTATCTCCTGATGGGGCGCCTCTCGGAACTCGGTATATCCGCTGATCAGTATGACAGGATAACCGACTTTACAAAAGCAGTTGCAATCGTCCCGGTAAGTGCGAAGTACAACATAGGCATGGCCGAACTAATGGCTGTTCTGGCCGGATTGTCGCAGAAGTTTCTGGAAAAGGATATCAGGTTCGAGGCATCAAATTCCAAGGGAACTGTGATAGAGGTCAAGAAAGAGGAATCCGTGGGCACTACCCTGGATACGGTTCTTTACCAGGGAATACTCAGGAAGGGGGACGTTATAGCGGTTAACACAAAGACCGGTCCCGCGGTCACAGGCGTGAAAGCACTGCTCGTTAATTCCGGTTCAAGAGGAAAAAGACTCGTGGAGAAAGACGAGGTTTATTCCGCAGCCGGAGTAAGGGTCCTGATCCAGGATAAACTGGACATAGTAAACGGATCGCCTGTAATTGTAACCGATGGAAACAGGGAAGAAGCTTTTCGTGAAATAAGGGAGAATTCTACCGTTAACGTTGAGCTCAGCGAGATTGGAGTATCTATCAAGGCCGACGCCATCGGCTCCCTGGAAGCTCTGGCCTATGAGCTGAAGTCGCTGGGGATATCTATACGAAGTGCTGAGACCGGCGACGTCACGAAGAAGGATATAGTTAACGCTGAAACGCTTAACGACTCTATTGACCGGCTTATTGTTGCTTTCAGCGTCTCAATGACTCCCGATGCTAAGGAGTACCTGCTTTCTTCTGATGTTGGCGTTATCAGCGGTGGAGTCATTTACTCCATTGTCAACGAAGCCTCTGAATGGTTGAAGAAGAGAAAAGAAGACCTTCTGGAGCAGAGAAAGCGTGACTATTCGATCCCATCCAAGTTCATTATTCTACCCCAGTACATTTTTAGGAGCACGAAGCCCGTCATAGTGGGGGTATCAGTTCAGGCAGGTCGGTTGAAGGTTGGAGACAAGCTAATAAGATCTGACGGAAGGTTCGCAGGCACGGTTAAGAGCATAAGAGAGAACGATACTTCAAAGCAGTTTGTCGATGCTCCTGCGGAAGTTGCCGTATCGATTGATGGTGTTACCCTCAACAGGCAGATATTCCCCGAGGAGCCCATATACGTTGATATCCAGGAATCCGTGGTTCCTATTCTCAGAAAGGAGAAATTGGATGATGATACGATGCAGGCTCTGGAAGAAATCATAAATATAAAGAGGAAAGAGAATAAATTCTGGGGAACGAGAGCATAACCTCATTCCTTTATCCCAGTTTCGTCCATTTTTTTGCCTTTAGCCGGCAGGGTGAATACCATTAATATCAGGATCAAAGAAATAACCGCATATAAAGAATACAGGCCTGAAGCTACGTCGACCCTGCTGAACAGGAAAGTGATGCCCAAGAATAGTACACCCTTGTAAATGGAACTCCCGATGGCAATTCCGATAGTCATCTGCCAGATCTTCTTTCTCATGCTCAGTATAATAGTAAAGATTTCAGGAAGTGACCCCGCAACGCCAATGATAATGAACGAGGAAGCGAAATATCCTATGTGAAAGGAAACGGACAATGAGGAAACATAATCAACAACCGCATAAGAAGCCGTCCCTATAAGGATTAATGACATAATAATTGACAAGGAATCTGTTTTCCAAGTACCCTCTGTTACTTTCGTAACTTTTCTTCTCCTTGATATCTGTGTGTATCCAAGAAACATCAGAATGAAAATTAAGCCGATATACCACGGTGCTGTCCTAAAAAATACACCGACAAATACCAATATCAAGGATGCAGCCAGAAAAATAGCCAGGTCAGTCATGAATTTTTTCGAAATCAAACGCCCAGAAATTGCCACTAGAATCACCGTCAAGATAAGCGTAAACACATTGGAACCCTGGATGGTTCCGAAGCTTACGTCTCCGTGGAGTTCGATGGTAGCAAATATTACAACCGCCGCCTCATCGATAACAGTTCCAAAAGATACAAGGAACAGACCTGTATTTATGTTGGAAATGTTTCTGGACTTGCCAAAAATTAAAAGGTTATCAAGAAAACTGTCTCCTCCAATATAGAATGCAAGAAGGGCGAGAACTATACCAAGGAATAAAATATATTCTGGGAACTTTTTAATCACTAGCGAAAAAATTATAAAAAATATAGAAAGGATTGTGGATAAAATGATAAAAGAAAATCTTCCTCTCAATTTATCCCGGGATTGATACCTGTTCTGCGGAGATCGAGTTTATCTGGGTATTTATCGCTGTCCCTCTCTGGACACGCCTGCACTCAACGAATTGAGGCTTTAACTGTTCTATCGCAGAATCCAAAGCTCTTTCAGCGTTTAACGGATCGCCACATGTGTATATGTCCATTGTTACCAAGCCATGCTCCGGCCAAGTGTGGAACGACAGATGAGACTCCGCTAACAAGACAATTCCGCTTGCTCCAACGGGTTTGAACTGGTAATAGTCCGAAGATATCTTAGTCAAATTGCCATCTACCACGGCTTTCTCAACAATAGGGTAAATGTCATCGACCGAAGAAATCAATCTCTCGTCTATCCCGTACAAGTCCGCCAATATATGAAAACCTACTGCCACTTTCATCTTCCTCCATTTTTTCACCTCAAATTACTACAAGCGCCTGTATAAAAGATGATTATTTAAATATTTATACGTGTAGTGATTTTTAATTACTATTCACGCAGTTTGATAATATTGTAAAGCCATAGGAATGTAACTGAATATATAGATTAGCATATTAATAAATATATACTATTGTTCCATCAATTATTATTCTAAATAAGCGTGTGTATAGTCTACGCCATTATTTTAGATAAACTATCTCCGTCTTAATCTCCCTATATTTTCCCTGTAGGACCTTGAGATCATAGAGAAGATAGCGAAATCTTCTAACAGAAACGAATAGTTCTGTCGAGACACCTCTCACCGCGGCCTCAAATGATGCATTCAGAGAAGCAAACTCAATCGAAATATGAATCCCTGCCTCGAGGCAAACAGTTTTTGCAAGCTCCCCCACGACAGCTACCAGGGCCTCTCTACCTCGTGCAATATCCTTAACCTGCCCTGTTATCATCGACTTCCGTTCATTATCGGCAATATCCGGCAGAACAGCTATGGTTACCGTGCCAAAGTTCACCTTTATCATCCCTTCAATCAGGGAAACAAGGGCGGTTTGACTTTTCAATGACCCCTCCTTGACTGAAGCTTTTACCGCACCTTCCTTTCGGGTTGCATGCAGGTAACCTTTGAACATATAAACATAAACAACGCTTCCAGTTGGAATATCCTCATCCGCTATGACCTCCCATGTGGCGAATTCATCAAGCCTTGAAAGATTCTGGGAAACAAAATCCCTCATGGAGGTCAGTCCAGACTCGAGAAAGATGTAGCCTAACTTCGAGACATTTCCGTCCTTTGTGAGTAGTTTTTTATTCTTCAGGATCTTTGTATGGTACTGAACACCCTGTATAGTAATGCCAACATTTTTGGCTATCTGGCTCGGCATCTTCACCCCGTCCAGGATATTCGTCATTATCATTATTTGAGTCAGTGTACCTTGGTCAGGAAGCATGAAGTAGTAACGGAAGAAGATATATATTATTTTGATTGCTCTCAAGAAGGATAAAGTTGACAAATTTCGATCCGAAAAGAAAGGCGATTGTGGCCAAACTCGGGACCGAAGACTATGCCCGCGTTTTAAATATACAACACCGCCTAAATTCTGCTAGAAACTCGGACAGAATAGGGGACGTTGTAATCTTTCTCCAGCATAATGACGTATACACTGCAGGTATCCATTTCAAGGGTAATGTTTCGGACTTGCCTGCGCCATTCTACCAGATTAATCGTGGCGGATATCTCACCTATCATGGGCCTGGCCAGATAGTGGTATATTTTATTCGAAATCTCCACGCAAATGGGGAAAACGTGAAGGAACTGATAGAAAAGATCCAGAACTCGGTGATCAGCACTCTTAATACCTTTGGAATTACCGGAAGGGGGTTGTTCAATGAGAAGACGGGAGTATGGGTCGATGATAAAAAGATCTGCTCTATCGGGTTAGGAATCGAAGGTTTCTCAACTCTTCATGGAATGGCTCTCAACGTAGATACCGATCTCAATAAGTTCAAGGCAATCGACCCGTGCAATTTTGATCCTGAGGTAATGACCAGTATATCACGGCTGATCGACCGCAAGATCACTGTAGATGAGGTACAGCCAATTCTCGAGAAGGAGATATTCAAAAACCTGTGTATAGGAGAAAAAGAATTTATAAATTCAATTGAGAGTTTAGAGAAATTATCTCTCAATTGTTAGCGACTGTTCCCTTAGGAATTGGGGAAGGTAGTAGTATGACCCAGTGCCTTTTCCGCTGCTACCACTAAGTTTCCATCCGACGAAAGGCTGGGAGCCAACCATTGCACCGGTTGTTGCACCCTTGCTTCTATTTGCATATACTACGCCAACTTCTACGTTGTCGAAATAGTACTTGATTTCTGCTTCGTCCTCCGAGAAAATGCCACCAGTGAGGCCATAGTCAAACTTGTTAATTTTGTCAACGGCTTCTTTCATACTCTTAACCTTGATTATGCATAAAATTGGCAGGAACTGTTCATTCTGCACGAGCTCGTCATCCTCAGATATATCCGAAATAACAGTGGGTTCAACATAGAAACCAGGTTTATCCAAAACTTTTCCTCCATAAAGGATCCTGCCACGTGTCCCAAGTTTACTAAAAATTCCTTTATATTTTTCAAAAGCCTGGCGGTTAACTACCGGACCCATGTAAGTGTCCTTTTCTCGTGGATCGCCCACCTTTATTTTGGAAACTCGTTCCGTCAGCAAGTCCAGAAATTTATCATAGACCTTTTCGTGTACGTAAGCGAGAGAAGCGGCACTGCATTTTTGGCCCGAGTAACCAAAACTTGCCTTGTAAAGCCCATTTGCCGCCTTCTCGAGGTTTGCCTTATCAGATACTATTACTGCATCCTTTCCCCCCATTTCGGTAATGATTGGTTTAGGCCTTTTCTTCTGGGCGGCGGAAAAAATGCTCATCCCAACATCTCTCGAACCAGTGAAGACAATGCCTGCGACCTTGTCGCTTTCGGATATGTATTTTCCAATTACGGATCCGGATCCTGCCACAAAGGCAAGGGCATTCTTCGGCACTCCGCTTTCATGGAGCATTTTTACTGTAAGGTATGTCGCAATTGGAATGTCGCTAGAAGCCTTCAGAAGGACTGAATTTCCAACCGTTAGTGGACCAGCCGTCATTCCGACAGTTATTGCATAGAAGTTGAATGGGGGGATTACAGCGAAGGTGCCGTAAGGTTTCATAATGCTGAAACTGTCCTCTTCATCATAACCCTTCCCAGTTATTTTCGAAAACCCTTCGTTCTGTACCATATTTAGTGCATAATATCTCAGAAAATCAATTCCTTCGTCTACGTCAGCAATAGCTTCCGTCCTGTTTTTTCCATTTTCATATGCGAGAAGAGCTGCGATCAAAAACTTATTTTTTGCAATTCTATCCGCAGCAGAAAGCATAATTTCTGCTCTCTTGACGTATCCCATGTTGTACCATCCCTTCCACCCTGAATTTAGAATATCCATTGCCTTGTCGATAGTTTCAGGGGAAGAGGCCTGAAATTTAGCTACGCTTTCTCCATCTATTGGAGATATGTCATCAAATGTTTTGCCCTCTTTTTCCTCGTTTAGAATAATGTTTGGATATTCTTTTCCAATATACTTTTTAGCCTCAATTAGAGCCTTATCGTAAAGTTCATGAAACTCTTTTTCTCTGCCTTGTTTCTGCATTCTCAAAAACGTTTTCTCATTCTCAAATGTCATATTGGGATATCGCACGATGACACATAAATTTTCTTCGCCAAGTGAATAGTACAAGTTTATCTCAGTTTGATCTCATTTAACTAAGTCGCACGAAGACTTTGAAAACTTCGACAAACTAACTCGGGAGAGAAGCGCGACAAATTAATCCAGAGAGTTTTTTTCTATGCAAAATGAAGCTATAACAGATACTATTTACGGTTAATGAAATAAATTAAGAAGCTGGATAAAAATTCACAATCGGAGTGGCAGTTTCTTTATGATACGGGTTAAAATAGCTACTAGAAATAATGATAAACCCTAAATGCCATCATATACCCGTGTATGGTTTCACAGTGCAATGAAATATTTTAGACATAATGTACAAAAGTATATTTTGTACATCCAGATTCTTCTCATAATAGCAATTATACTCAGTTCTATAAGTATCGCGAATGGTTTTCTTCATTTCATAAATCCCAACATAAACCTTAGAAACCTGAGCTTTGGCGTTTTTGAACCAGTGTATCTTCTCGGATATCTTGGTATGTTCATATTGGTAGCGTTTGCACCTCTACCAGATTATATAATCGTGCCATTTTACGGCTATTTGGCATTCGCTGGCATATTCAACGTCTATGCGACGTTGTTTGTTTCAGTCGGTGCAATGCTTTTTCTTTCAGTTATAGAGTACTTTGCAGGGCGTTACGCTGGGAGAGCACTTTTGCTTAAGGGCCTCTCTGCATTTAAGATCCATGAAGAAGATCTCATGCTAGCAGACCTTTGGATTGAAAAGCATGGAACGTTTTCAATATTCCTTTCAACATTTGTTCCTTATATAAAAACGGTCATTGCCCTTGCCGCTGGAACGTTGAAAATGAATTTTACCAAGTTCTTGATTTCCAATTTCCTTGGATATTTCATAAGATTCGTAGTATTATTGTATATAGGGTATGGAAGTTTCCGAATTCTTTTGGTGATTTTTGAGGGAAGATTCTTTCTTGATTTTGTTATTGCAGATATTCTTTGTGGATTATGCCTAGGTCTAATTTATGTTGAAAAATATTATCACAGTAAAAGTTATCGATCAAGGACCCAGAGCGCCTGAAAAGAAGTTTATGATTTTTCTTAAAAATGATTAACTGCAATATCTTTTCTGGGTTCGTTATTAGTTTATTTTTAATTGTTATGATTGCCCCTCTCTTCGAATTTTTAATTTACCTCGATAATTCGTTATGGATTTCTTCAGCATAGAGGAACTGAGTTTGAAATTAACGAGTATTTATGTATGTATATGCGCTGCGGTAAATTTGCTTCAAAATATGCAGTTTTGTGTGGGTCTCATGACTTATGATGTGTACCAATTTGCATTGTAAATTAGCTCATATCCCAATCTTAAGTTAAATTAAGATACTTGTTTTATAGCGCCTAAAACCGAGCTAACTGCAGAGGAAGGAATAATACTGAGATTGTTTATAACGTGAGTTGGCTTAAACGCTGTTGTGGAGTTCTGACGCAAAATACTTGGGTTATAGATTGGTCCGTTGAAAAGCCAAGCACCGTTAGGTCCAGTTATAATTATGTTAGTGTTTACATGAGTAAGATTGAAATGAAGAAATGAGCTTACTTGATACCCAGTTACAGGCAAGACATAGAGGTACTTGTACTCTAGACTAGATACAGAAGCAGGAACACTCTTGTTTATCTCGTTCAGCCCGACTGAAACAAGCGAAGTATTCTTGATTGGCGTATTATTTGATGCGTATCCAGTCATCGTTTGATTGTAAACGTACACAGGGGTAAAAACAACATTTTTGTAACTGAAACTCTGATTGAATATTAGACCCGGGGTATTACCATATACGTCTCCGCTTAAGGACTCATGCAAAGCCACCCATCCGTGTGCCGAGAGATTAGTATTAAGATACTGATTCAATGCAATATAAAAAGGCCAAGAATCGGCAGCACCAAACGGGCAACCATACCAGGAGAAATAATAGATATGTACATTGCTCCCGAAATTGGAATTAGATATCTGTTCTCCACTACCCCATGGAGTAACTGAAGGAGCACTAAATGATCCATCAGAGTTTAATGATGGAAACTTTATTATGTGAAATCCAAAAAGACCTCCAACAGAAGCAATAACTGCAACTACAACTATGACACTTATTATTTTCTTGTAATTCTCTTTCTTCTTTACAATAGAAATCTTTTGCTCATTTTTTACCTTTCTACTGTATTTCCTTCTCTTGTATTCTTTGTTCGTCATTTTTATCGATATTTCGTATGTTCTTATATTTTGTAATGAAACTTGTTATTTATATTTTCCGACCATTAGTTCTTTTTTCGTTGTTCACAAAGCTTGATTTCGCTATATTTTTCAGAAGGCCTTATTCCGGTTAAAACGTCCTTGTGCACTTACGCAAAAATAAGGGCCTGCAGACGCGTATAAGTTATATATGCTTCATAACTATTTTCCTGGTGTAAGGTAAGATTTTTGAACATAACCAGAAGCAGAAAACTTGTGATAGTGTTTACTCTTTTAATTCTTCTAATTTTAATTTCCTCATTGGTCTATCTTCATGAACAGATAAAATCACCTGCCACGGTCCCTGGGAAGATTAATTCTCAGGAATACACATTGGATCTTCTCAATAATTCCCTGATCCGCGGCAACTATGTTAATACAGGGAATGGTCTTGTTCCAATTGCTATTTCATATGATCCCGTAAATAATCTTCTGTACGTTGTTAACCATTTTACCAACAATGTATATACTATTAACGCTAATCACGGTAATCTTGTAAACATTATACAAGTAGGATCTGATCCACAGGCCATAACCTATGATCCTCTGAACGAGAACATCTATGTTGCAAATCAGGGCAGCAATAATGTCAGTGTAATAAGCACCTTCACTAACAAAGTCATAACGAGCATAAGTGTGGGTGACGATCCTTCAGCATTGAACTTCGATAACTTAACAAACATGCTCTATGTAGCTGACTCGAGCGCGAATAGTTTGTCCTTGATAAACACCAGCACAAATGTTTTCGTAAAAAGCGTTTCGATCCCTTCGCCTTCCAGCATCATTACATATGATAGAACGGGAAACCTATATGTTGCGGATTATGCTTCAAACACCGTTACTATCTTGAACGCATCTACTTATGTAAGAGTAGGGGCCCTCAGTGTTTCTTCGGGTCCTGCAGGCTTGACCTATGATCCATCAAACGGTTACATCTACTCTGTTGGTGAGAAATCAAACTCAGTTTCTATCATTGACCCTGAAAATTCTGAGGTTATATCTAATGTAGAAGTCGGGAAGACTCCATTTTTTGCTATCTTTAATCCCTTCAGTGGTTCCATGTTCATTCTAAATTACATCTCAAATAACGTTACTATAATAAATTCCACGACAGACGAAACCGTTGGAAACATTGAGGTAGGCCTCAATCCGTTCTCAGCAGGGTATGATTCACAGGACAGAGAAATATACGTTGTCAATGAGTATTCTGGCAATCTTTCAGTAATAGACGCCAGAAATAATGACGTAATAGGAAGTATTAGAATAGGGACCGGTCCACAGGGGATGGCATATGACCCATCTGATAAAGATATCTACGTAACGGATGCACTGTCAAATTTTATTTATGTTATCAATTCGAGCGATAACAGGATTGTTGGGAATATAACTGTCGGGGTCGGTCCAGCAGCCATTTCATACGATTCAGAAAATTCACAACTCTATGTCGCGAATTACGATTCTAACAATGTTTCTGATATTAACCCAGAGACTGACTCCGTAGTTGACAGTATAACGGCTGGATTAGGCCCGGCAGGGATCACATTTGATCCCCAGAATGGCTTGTTGTATATCATAAACGAAATATCTAACAATGTGTCGGTACTCGATCCTTATAGCAATACATACATTGCCAATATAGGGGTGGGACAGAGTCCTTTCCAGGCCGCGTACGATCCACAAAATAATAATATCTATGTTGTTAACTTTGCATCCAACAATGTCTCGGTTATAAGCTCACTATCGAACAACGTTGTAAGTACCATTGCTTCTGGATCCGGACCTCAGGGGATTATATACGACCAAAAAAACTCGCTAATGTATGTGATTAATTATGTTTCCAACAGCGTTACCGTAATCAATCCTCTCAATGAGGCCAGTGTTCAAACCATAAGCGTAGGTTCCGGGCCCGAAGGCATAGCTTTTGATCCTGTCAACGGGTACATCTACGTAGCCAATGAGAACTCCAATAATGCTTTTTTGATAAACACCTCGGCAAATGCAACCATAGGCGAAATAGACACAGGGGCTGGTCCATTTCGGATTATTTACAACCCATTGAATGAAGATATCTACATAACAAACCAGAATTCGGGGAGCCTCACAATTATCAATAGCTCCTTTTCTTCTAGTCCAAGCAACAATGTGAAAGAGTATTCAGTTAATTTCCCGCAACATAATTTCTTCAATCAATCTGGTTGCAGCAATTTTCAGAAAGTGAAAATATCTAAATGGTGATTGCATTAGCCCTTTGATTTAGTTGGCTGAAGAATCTAACATTAGAACTCTAATAATTACAGAAAAGGCGGACGCAGCAAGAAGAATTTCCTATATCTTATCCGGTGGTTCATCCAAACAGAAGAGGGACCGAGCAACAAATTATATTGAATTCGCTTCAGAAAAATTTGGTAACGTTGCCGTCGTGCCCCTTAGTGGTCATATCGTACAGCTTGACTTCAAAAAGGATATGCAGGACTGGAAAACTACCGATCTCGAAGCTCTTGTGAACTCAGAAGTCATTAAAGAGGTCACGAACAAGACGGCTTTCAACACGCTGAGCAAATTTGGGCCAAAAGCCAGTGTCATCGTTGTTGCAACTGACTATGATCGTGAGGGGGAGCTCATTGGTCTTGAATCCATAGAGCTTATTATGCGAAGTTGTAAGACTCTTAGACTAGGAAATATTAAAAGAGCCAAGTTCAGTGCGCTGACTTCCGAAGAGGTGAACAACGCTTTTGAAAATCAAGCGACGCTGAGTGAAACCCTAGCTATGTCTGCCGCAGCTAGAGAAGAGATCGACCTTTACTGGGGTGCTGCCTTAACACGTTTCTTCTCTATTACGGCTGAAAGACTTGGTAAGAACTTTATCTCAATCGGCAGAGTTCAGACACCAACCTTGGCTCTGATCGTCGAGAGAGAACTTGAGATTATGAGCTTCATACCGGAGCCATTCTGGACAATAGACATTACATTCAATAAGAAGAGGGACTTTGTTGCTCATTATAAAGATCAGCCGATCGCTGATAAGGAAAAGGCTGATAAGATCTACTTGGCTGTAAAAGGTCAAAATGGTACCGTTATGTCTTTCGAACGCAGGAATGAGAAGATCTATAAACCGATCCCATTCAACACAACTGAATTTTTGCGGGAAGCATCTCGTATAGGTGTAGTTCCTGCCAAAGCTATGAACATAGCGGAATCGCTATATAATCGTGGCCTTATCAGTTACCCAAGAACAGATAATACAGTTTACAACAAATCTATAAACTTCAAGAACGTCCTTTCAAAATTACTGAATTCTGAATTCGAATCAGATGTAAAAAAGGTTCTGGATCAGGATGCAATTATCCCTTCCAGGGGAAAAGTAGAGGCTACTGACCATCCGCCTATATATCCTGTTTCTGCTCCAAAAAAGGATACCCTTAAAGGAGATTTCCTCAAAATCTATGAACTAATTTTGAGAAGATTCCTCGCGACACTATATCGTGTTGGAGAACGAGAGGTAACTGATGTTGAGTTAAACGTGAATTCGTATCCCTTTGTTTCAAAAGGATCGAGGGTCCTCGACTACGGGTGGCTCGAGCTTTATCCTTACAGGAAGGTTGAAGAGGTGATAATACCAGATCTTGAGGCGGGTGAACTTGTCAATGCAAAGGAATGGAATTTGAACGAAGAAAAAACGAAACCGCCTTACAGGTATGATTACGCTTCCCTGATTAAGAAAATGGAGGATCTCAATCTAGGCACGAAAAGTACGAGGCATGACATAATCGAGAAATTGCAGGCCAGGGGTTTCATAGAGGGTAACCCTGTTCGGCCGTCACACCTCGGCATGGGACTTATCGAGGCCCTTCTTACTGTGAAGTCTGACATTACAAAACCGGATATGACAGCGGAACTTGAGAAGGATATGGATGAAATAGCAGATGGAAAGCAGAAAAAAGAAGCAGTGGTAGATGTATCGAAAAAGATGCTCTTAGATATTCTTCAGCAATTCTATCAGAAGAAAGACCTCATTAAAAAAACAATTCAGGATTCGCTAAAAAAAGGGACCCCAATAGGTAAGTGCCCAATCCACAACGTTGACATATCGGTGATAAAGGGCAGGGATTTTGTTCGCGTAAAATGCGAGGATGAGACCTGCAAGATTAATTTTCCTGCCCCCCTAAGGGGAAAAATTCAACTTCTTGAAGAAAAGTGTCCGGTATGCGGTCTTCCAGAGATCAAGGTAATAAGACAGGGGCAGTCTCCGGATATAAGATGTATAGACCCTAAGTGCTCCTTCAACTCTGAAAAGGATAACATCGGGAAGTGCCCAAAGGATGGAGGGAACCTTGTTATTAGGCAATCAAGATTCGGAAAAAGATTTCTCGGATGTTCAAATTATCCGAAGTGCGATGTAACTTATCCATTGCCACAGATGGGGTACATAAAGAGCACGGGGGAGGTTTGTAAGTACTGTGGGGCGCCGATTCTTGTCGCAACAAGAAAGGGTGCATCGTGGACGTTCTGTCCCAAAATAGACTGTGAATTTAATAAGGAGATGAGAGCGACTCGTGCCAAGCGCACTGCGAAACAGTCTGCCTGAGGTATCAAGCTTAATCCTTTTTATTTCTTCGTCCCTTTTTGCAGTTTTTATCTCTACTATAGTTTTATCAGTGGAGCCTTCTGTGGCTCCCAGCAGCCCTACAAGCGGCATATTATACATAGTGTACTACCTTGTTGCAGCTGTAGTTTTTTCTGCCGTTATAATCCTCCTCTCCAAGAGATTTAAAATGAATTTCCTTAAGTGGGTATTTATTGCACTCATAGGATTCATGGTATTCTATGTCTGGAGTTATGTCGGTGCACTAATCGCCCAGACCTACCTTGAATATTATGCAATCGTAATTGGGGCGCCAATAATCATCATGGCTCTTTTGATAGTAAAAAGTGAATGGTACGTTATTGATGTAGCGGGTTTCTTCCTATGTGCAGGTCTAGCTTCTATTCTTGGAACGATCCTGGGGATATGGGCTGCTGTAATATTCCTGGCCGCTTTTGCTATCTATGACTATATATCCGTCTATAAAACCAAACACATGGTCAGCCTGGCAAAGGTTGCAGTCGACGCCGAGCTTCCAATGCTGTTCATTTTTCCAAACGACACTTCAGAGAAACTTGGAAAAATAGAGCTGACGGACGAGGGTGTAGGAGGTCACAAGGCCATGCTTCTCGGTTTTGGAGATATAGCCTTTCCTGGAATAATGGTTGTCGCTTCCGGGATTTACGGATTTTCAATCGGTCATCCTCTGGAATTTATCCTGCTCCCCCTGCTTGGAGGCGTTGTGGGTATGATGCTTCTGGTTACAGGCAAGATTAAGAAGCCAGCACCAGGGTTGCCATTCCTGAATACAGGTGTAATTCTAGGATTCCTGGCCTGTTTTCTCTTTTTTGCCTTTGTTTTATGAATTTCGTATTCGTTCGTCGGCTTTGGTTGATTTGCCTTCACAAAATAGAGAATTGGATAATTATTACAAATTTCATTTTTGCTTGAAATGTTAGGGTGTGTGTTTATAAGCTATAAAGCGTTGAATTCTTTATGGCAACCATAGTTGAAAATAATAATGATATACATGAAATAATTTCAAAAATAAGAGATGGTTCTACTGTTGCGATTTCGGGCTTTAATATTTCCGTTGCACCTTCCTTTCTGATATCAGAAATTTATGATAATTACAAGAGCACGGGACATCCTCGTAACCTCTTTATTGAGGCCGAATGTCTCCCTGCGTCGCCAGGCAAGGGGTTGGATCTCGTTGCAAAGGATCTCTATGAAAACAAGGACGAGAATTTCATTTCTGGGACAATGCTTCCGTTCCTTGCATGGTCTCCTTGGCTTCAGAAAATGACGAGGGAAAACCTTTTTGAGGCATATACATTCAGCATAGGGACGGCTGCTGCATGGTTCAGGGAAATAGCGGCTTCCCGTCCGGGTCTCATTACCTCCGTTGGTTTGGGCACATTCCTGGGTCCTGGTGAAGATGCGGCTTCGATGAATGAAAGGGGAAAGAAGGCGAGAAGATGCTATACTTCGGTATTAAATATAGAAGGAAAAGATTACTTGTTCTACAAGGCCCCCAAACCGGATGTGGCAATGATACGGGGAACAACCGCGGATGAAGTCGGGAACATGAGCATGGAGGATGAAGCAATATTTGGTACCGTGTTGAATATAGCTCAGTCAGCAAAGGCCCAGCCAAACCCCGGTATTGTAATGGCACAGGTAGAGCGGATAGCAAGATTCGGTTCTATAAGCCCGAAAGATGTGCACGTTCCCGGGCCAATAATAGATTACGTTTTCATCTCGCCGCCGGAATTTGCATGGCAATCCAGTACAATACGCTACGATCCTGCAATTTCCGGAACGATAATCCCACCTGATCCGGTGAAGGCTAGACGTGGAAAACTGACGCCAGAAAACGTGATAGAAAGAAGAGTGGCCCTGGAGATTTCTAAACTTGTGATGCAACTTTCCAGGCCGATCATCATGAACCTTGGGATAGGTATTCCCACCTTTGTATCAGATATAATCAAGGAGGAGGGTATATCTAAGTATGTTTTTTCCACCGTAGAATCCGGTCCCTGGGGAGGTATACCATTGGGGGGAGAGAATTTTGGTGTCTCAATAGGCCCATTTGCCACGATCACCATGCCAGATCAGTTCAACCTTTATGAGGGAGGTATCATAGATCTCACTTCTCTCGGCTTCCTTCAGATAGACAGGGAGGGTAACGTTAATCCCTCCTTGCTTGACAACAGGACACCCGGGCCTGGCGGTTTTCCAGTCATATCTTCAGGATCGCCTCGCGTCTATTTTGCTGGCAGATTCACGGCGAATGGCTTGAAGGAGTCTGTAGGGAATTCCGGAATCACGATACAAAAAGAGGGCGATATCTTGAAGTTTGTGAATAAGGTTTACAAAGTTCTTTTCAATGGAAAGATAGCGCTGAGGGACCGAAAGGAAATAATCTACATTACCGAACGTGCTGTATTCAATCTTACAGATAAAGGCCTCGTTCTAATAGAGAAGGCCCAAGGCGTTGACTTGGACAAAGACATACTTGAAAAAATGGAATTCAAGCCTATCCTTTCTGAGGAAATAACGGAAATGGATCCTAGGATATTCCGAAACAGGCCTATGGGGCTTAAGACACAGATCGAAAAGGGATTGAAACAAAGGTCAAGACAGAGTATAATTTCCACGAATTGACACTTTTAAGTGATCCATTTGAGTGGTTTATCTCAATCTATCGTGGTTAGATTTTGCTACGATTTTGATATTTGAGGAAGCATTTTTTAATATTTTTCTGCGATACTTACCCATGCTAAACTTTGTCCTTTCTGAAATACTCCTTGAATCTTCCCCGAACAGGTACTGGAAAATGCTCTATCAGATAGGAATCCGTGATGCCGTCGGTGTACTTCCTCGGAATTTCATGGACTGGAGGATGAGCTTCGAGGAGGAGCCATGGGGATATCTCTCTCTAAAAAAGTACAAGAATATGCTTGAAGACAACGGCTTCAATCTAAGAGCCATTGAGGACAATCCCCCCATGGATAAGATTCGCCTGAATCTCCCAGGAAAGGAGGAACAGCTGGACAGTATAGCAAGGATGATCGAGAATTTCGGAAAGTTAAGCATCGGCTTATGGTGCTACAACTGGATGGCAGGTATAGGCTGGTCCAGAACCCACAGCTACGTTGAAAGTAATGTAGGGACTGTATCCTCATTCAGTATCGAAGATATCTCTGGATACAGGAATGAGAAAGTCAAAACAGATAAAAGTTCTCTGTGGCATAATCTTAAAGAATTTCTTGACTTCATTGTTCCGATCGCGGAGGACAACAATGTGAAGCTTGCGATGCATCCTGATGATCCCCCTATTGATGAGTTCGCGGGAATTCCAAGGATAATGAATTTCATCGAAGCCTTTGACAAGCTACTCGAACTTAACAGGAGTGAATTCAACGGCATAACTCTGTGTCAGGGTAACTTCACGCTTATGACGGAGGATCTTCCCGGTACGATCAGGCACTTCGGAAAGAAAATATTCTTTGTGCACTTTAGGGATGTTCTTGGAGACAAGAACAATTATGTTGAAACTCAACTCGGCTACGGCAAAACCGATCTTGCCGGTTGCATGAAGGCATACGATGACATAGATTACAGTGGATTGATGCGTGTCGATCATGTCCCGACACTTGAATGCGATTCTGCTGATGTCCCAGGATATTCATATCTTGGGAGACTCTACGCGATCGGGTACATAAGGGGACTTTTCCAGTACGTACAAAAATAAATACCTTTACCTTGAGCTATTATTCTTTGTATTTCTCCTGGCATCCATTTGTTTTGTTCACTATAGTAGAGATTTAAGCCATTTGTTGATGCTCTTAGCATAGTCAACGGCGTCTTCAAGAGATACACGGTTCAATATTATCTGGATACTGGGCATGTTGATCATTCTTCTTACTTCTGGATCTGTTATTTCAATTTTATTTGGATTAAGTGTGTAGTGATCACAAAGAACCCTGAGTTCAAAGAGAATTTGATATTCCATGCTCAAATTATTTATTGTAATATCTCTGCTGAATTCCTTAAGTGGAAATCTGTCATTGTGTTTTCCACTTCCTTTTTTCCCTAGTTTACATAATTTAATCTCAGACCAATAATTAAATAAAGAAAAGTACAAAGAGCTGACTGTTCTTCTCATTTCAACTTCTGTCATGGAATCTAAGTTCCGTGATAATTTCGTTATGAACTGTGTTGGATCTAATCTGTTCATCCTTGAAAACCTTGCAAACAAAATACCGCTAGGAGTCCTTTAGTCAGTACCTGTTTACTGATTAGATCACTCTCGATTTCTTTCCACTCTTTCCGATTGGCTCTTTCAAAAATCAATCTAAAAAAAAGCAGATCATTGGTATCTTCATCAAGGACATAGTCTAAGTACGGTCCACCGTAATAACCATAGTTTTGCCCGAGGTAATCTAGTAATTGAGCTAGCTCTAAAAGCATCTCAGATCCAGATTCGGATTGTAAGTCATTTGCCGCGAACTCTTCGATTACCCGGCTCAGCGTAGCCTCTCCAGTATACTTTCTGATGATGTTTATAGCTACATTTGACTTCAAGAAATTGTTGAGTTGTTCATATTTTGTCCACTGGCCCGATAATTCTGGATAGAAATCATTCCTAGAATTACTTATGTTTGACCCATTCAGATCAAAGCTTGTGTCCAAAGCAGTTGTTGACGTTGAATCTGCAATGTATACAGATCCAAAAACCATTTATGCTACCTCCTTAAGATAGTTCATTAGTTTTTCTGCATCTAAAAACGCTTTGGATATTATACTATTCTCAAAGTATATCATTCTATAAGTCATGGTTATTGAGATTTTGGTAGGGTCCTGAATTAAAGGTTCGATGTTGATCTGTTTCCAAGGTTGAGATCGAATATCATCCTCAGATAATATAGCGTCGAATATTCTTAAACCAAACAATTTCGGATCGCTCATTGTCTCTAATTTAGGTAGTTTAATTCGTTTTTCTCTTAGTTGATTTCCTTCTTCCACCAAATTTAAGTATAACTCATAAGCAAAGACTCTTTCTTTCAATCCCGCTTTCGCTATTAATTCATTTATCATGTTTACTGCGTTTTCAAATTCCTTCGGATCGTCTCCCTTCCGTACGGTAAATTGAATGACACCTTTTTCACCCGATCTATATGTAATGTTCCCAACCGTCACAGTGTTGTTCTCAATTTCACCTATTTTCCGAAAACCAGCTTGAATATTTAGTGGCGTCCCTAATCCTGGAACTAATAAAGTAGGGATTTGGTAATCCGCCTTAAAACTACCCTCTATCATTATAATTGCAGTGACATCTTCATTTGTCAATTTGTTGTTTAAAATTACAGTTATATTTCCGGACATACCTTTTATAGGCATATGAATACCGCCTAAAAAGCTTTTTAATTTATAGAATTTTCAATTTTTATTCAATGGATACGGGTTATAATTGCTCATTAATTTCTAATTAGTATTGCTCTCGTGTAGTAGAGTTATTTTTCCAGTAAATCTATCATTAAAACTTGCGACCCAGACGTACCTAATTTGGCCATAATTTCTTTCCTGCGTAGATAATCCAAGATTATCCACAGGTGCCATTACGGGCCGCCTTGAAATAGAGAGGTAAAAACTAAGGATTAAGCCGTGACAAGCTCAGGCTCGATCTGAAGCTTTTCTATTATCTCAGAGGAGGGTTTCCCGTCTTTTGTCAACCCAAGTTCTTCAAGGTACTCATTTCTCAGCGAATTATAGTCTACTGTGATACCAGCAGTTATTCCAGACCTCAGAGGGGGAATACCCATAACCCTGTCAGGGGGTTTTATGTCATACTGATTTACTGACTGCTTTGCGTTGAACTCGTGCCTCAGAATCTGGATCCTCCAACCTATCGATATCAGATCGCCCGATGTGAAATCAATGCCCATTATTGCCTTTAAAAATTCGGAATAGGGGTAGCTGTTCTGCCAAATGTTTGTAGAGAACTGGCACATGCCTGTTGAATTCATGATCTCGTTTCCGGCAACAGCAAGCAACTGTAGGTGAGCTTTCCCGTGATATTCGTACCTTGGTATCTTGGTTCCAGAAGCTTCGTGTTTGAACGGAAGAACAAGTTCAGAACCTTCATTGAAGCCAATCGTTCCAGCAGTGTGCCTGCCAGGGGTTGGATCGGAAATGTATGTTGTTCCAATACTTGGCATAAGTCTAGGGTCGTGCATAGGGAGATCCTGGCCACCAATATCCATTGCAAAATTGCTACTATTCTTTCCTATCACCTGCGAAGCATAATGCTGTCCCATTCCAAGAATTTTTCCGATACCTTCTGCCTTGCCTATAAGCTCAACAAGCTTTACCTCAGCATCTGGGTTTCCAAAACCTATCTCAAAACCAATATCATCTTTGGTCAGTACTCCGTTTTCGTAGCATTCATTTGCAAAAGCAATGGCTGCCCCCGTTGTGATTATATCAAGACCGTACCTATTGCAGAGCTCAAAGCTCATAGACATCGCATCCAGATCAGCTATCATATTAAGTCCACCAAAAGCGCCAGTACCCTCATACTCGAGCCTGTGTCCCTCTATGTCGCCATACCTTGTACTTCGCTTGATGTGTCCGCCACATGCAAGAGTGCACTGTGCACAACCGTATGATTTTAGAACGTCTTTCCTGATCATCTCACCGCTGATCTTCTTTGCGTTTTCTTCCCCGAAGTCCTTGAAGCCGGAAGCAGCCCAATTTTTTATCGGTGTATCACCGTTGAGATGTGACGGTTCGGTTGTCGCAGTAGTGCCAAACATGTGCCACGGGTCCACGAGATTCATTGAATTGCGAAACTGAATCTGTGCTTTCTTTATGGTGTCCATCAACATGCTTTCGTCATAGACTGGGACTTTCTTTGTTCCCCTTGCGAAAACACCTTTAAGTTTTTTTGAGCCCATTACGGCTGCAAGACCAGAACGGCCTGCCGCCCTTCCAAACTCGTTCATTATGGAGGCCGCGTACATCATTTGTTCTCCTGGGACACCAATTACCATTGCCTGCCCTCTAGGATCGATCTTCTTCAGATCAGTTTCTGTCTCGTATGCGTCTTTGCCCCACAGATTTGAGGCATCTTCTATCGAATAATTTCCATCCACGATCTTGATAAAAACTGGTTTCTTGGCAATACCCTTTACAAAGAGGGCATCGAAGCCACTGTTAATTAATTCCGGGGCAAATTTACCGCCACAGTTGGAGTCACCCCACGTTCCTGTCATTGGTGATTTTGCGACTACTTCCAGTCTTCCTCCAAGTGGGGCATTATGGCCATTAAACGGGCCAGAGGCAAAACACAGGATATTCTCAGGGCCAAGCGCATCTATTTTTCCTTTTATCTCTCGATTTAAGATATATGCAGCTAGACCAACACCTCCGAGGTACTTTTTGTAAACATTCTCATCCAAGTTTTCGACCCAGCTCTTGCTTTCAGAGAGGTCAACCCATAAAATCTTTCCATTCATCCCAAACATAGTTGGATATTGCTCCATAATATTTCAGTATTTACAATAATCCACCAACTACCCTTACTCGGAGACAAATATTCCTCTTTGCGCATTTAAGGAAATGAAAGGCCCGACTTATTCAACTATAATTTTATGATTCCACCGGTATCGTCTACCGGTTGATAACCTATAAATTCACTGATGTATCTTCCTATTTCTTTCAGATTTGATAAAAATTCTTTCCCCGTTGCAGAGTCATAGAATTTCTTAGACATGAGGATATCGAACTCCTCCTCCCTTATTGGGTTGAACTCAAGTCCCAATTTCTCGGCATAATACTTTAGAGATATTCCAGCATCAGCCCTTCCCTGTGATATTGCTCTTGCAACTCCAGCCTCTGTATTAGTTTCCCACAGATAACCGATGAGATTCCTTCTTATTTCCGAATCCTGGCCAAGCATTTCCTCTATGAGATCGCGTGTTCCTGAGCCTTTATTTCTGTTGACGAAGATTAACTTTTTCTCTGTTATTTCAGAGAAACCAGATACCGGAAAACGAGACACAAACCCCCTAGTCCTGAGGAAGCCGCGAACCAGGTAGCATTTTTTTCGAAGCACCTCATCCATTACAGATACGTTGTACTTTCCATCTTTAAGTATATGAATGCCTGAAATGTCAGGTATCCCTAATTTCATGGCGTTGATGCCTCCCCAGGAGCCAACATTCACTATCTTTGCCTGTCTGTCGACACCCAGGATTATAGTATCGAGAAGGGGATCGTTACTCCCAATGCTTATAACGCTAGACACATGTTCGTTTATTGGCATGTAGTCAACGCTTTCTCCAGCTTCTACGTACTTAACGTCGGAAGGTATTGAGATGAGGCCATCCGCATACAGGATTCTGCTAATAGATCCAGAATTACCCATGATGGGAAAGCATCGATTGTCTCTGGTCGAAATGACCGGTAGAATGGTTTCCTGTGATCTCTCTGCATTTATTCTGTATGGCACTGTGGTTTTTCTCGTAAATCTTTCGGCTGAACCCATGGCTTGCAGGAGGGAAGGCACAACTATGTAATTAAGAATCACGGCTGAGGACAGCGGGAAACCGGGCATTCCTATGAACAGTGTATTCTTAATTTTCCCGAAGAATGTTGGTTTACCGGGTTTTATATTCATGCCGTGAAACATGATCTTCCCACCAACCTGCTCAACAATCCTGTACAGAACATCATAAAACCCAGCAGATGTTGAACCGGAACCCATGAGTATATCAAATTTATCGACATTGCTCTCTATTAGTCTCTTCATTTCATTCTCATCATCTTTTACTATGCCTAAAAATGTGGTTGAGGCCAGACCGGTATGGCTAAGCCGGGAGACAAAATATGGACTGTTAGTATCAAAAATTTGACCCGTTACGAGGCTGTCACCAGGTTGAATGATCTCGTTTCCGGTTGAGAATATGCCTATATTGATTTTTTCGTAGACCCAGACAGATGAAATCCCTGAGGCGGCGAGTGTCCCAATTCTTTCAGGAGTTATGATTACCCTTGCCGGAAGGACAAGCGCACCCATTGAAATATCAGTGCCGGCAAAAGAGATGTTCTCTCCGGGATACACTGATTTATAGATTTCTATATATTTCTCGCTTTCTCTGGTATCTTCTATCATCACTACTGCATCGCAGCCCCTGGGAATTATCGCACCAGTGGCAATATATATGCAGTTTCCATGAATGAGTTCTGGGGCAGAAGAATCCCCTGCCATGACACGTGACTGGAGTCTCAGTTTCTTCGGACTGTCTTCCTCGGCTCCCTCCACATCTTCGTGGAATACGGCATAACCGTCCACCTCGGATCTATCAAATGATGGGACGTCATATTTTGAGAACACGTCTCTCGATGATGCATACCCAAGCGATTCGCCTATCTCCACTTCCCTTTCTTTGAGATGAGTGCGAATCTCACCAGCGATCAGGTTGACAGCTTCATTGGAACTAACCAAATTATGAAATATTTTCATTATAATCACCTATTAATTTTATGTTAACTTCGTCTCCATCTTTATAGCCCTCAAGATTGTCCTTAACGATGAGGTATCCATTTGCCCGGATTACAGAGCTTATAACTCCAGAACCGGTTGTCCTTAACGGGTCGGCGTACAATTTATCATTTTCTTTAAACAGTCTAACCCTGACAAACATCATAACACCATCGTTGTTGTAAATTGATCTAGTGAGAATAGCCTTAACTTCTCTACTAGAGGACGATTCTATGCCAAACCATGACGCCAAAGCTGGGTGAATAATGTAGTCAAATGCCACAAGAGCAGCTACTGGAAGTCCAGAGATAATGAAAATAGGTTTTTCATTGAATAATCCGAGCCCGGTGGTTCTACCCGGCTTGATCTTGACACCATGAAATATTATCCTCCCGTTTTCCGAAACTATGTCGTGCATCAAATCAACAGAGCTCGGACCGGACCCGCCAGTTACGATTATTACGTCCTCACGCATAGATTTTAGAGCATCAATAATTTTTTCTTTGCTATCGACAACATTGCCATGAAAATTAGTGCTCATCCCAAGACCATGGATTAGGGAAGAGAGCATTGGAGCCGTGGAATTGTTTATTCGTCCAGAAACAAGCTCATCCCCAGTTGAGAGGATCCCTACAGATGTATCAAGTACCTTTACATCTTCAATACCCGCCTCAATCATGGCTGCCAGATGCCAAGGCATTATTTTCTCACCCGCATGCAATATAATATCCCCTTTACGCAGGTCTTCTCCTGCTCTCATTATGTTTTGAAATTTTCTTACCTGTTTGAAAACTAGGACGTGATCATCGATCGCTTCTGTATCTTCCTGCATAACAACTGCATCGGATCCTTCAGGAATCATGGCGCCGGTGAAAACGCGGGCACATTCCGTTCCCTGCAAATTAAAGTTTGGTGTTGTGTCAGCATTTATAGTTCCAACAACCCTCAATGAAGCTGGATTATTTCTGGAAGCACTCAGTGCATTTTCAAATTTAACAGCAAAACCATCAACAGCGCTTCTGTTATGAGGTGGAAAAGTTGAGGGGCTTGCAATGTCCTCAACAACGAATCTTCCCACAGATTCTTTAACACCTAACGTTATGGATCTCTTTTGAATTTCCAGTTGGTCAATTCTTTCTAGGACAATATCATACCTTACGAGAGTTTTGAAATCCATCTGAAATTGCATTACATACTCCCCTATTAGAATTTCTTAGTTTGACTCTGAAATCATGCATTTTTCATAAATAGTATAGACAGACTGGAAAAAAGCTTAAACAGGAATTGAATCCTATTAAACATGAGTAATGGAAAACCTAAAGTTATCGTATATGTAATAGTGTTCCTTCTCGTTGGAATCGCTGTTGGCGGCATTGTAGGTTATTACGTCCCGCACCCTTCAACAAAACCTTCAGAAAGCATTTCAGTTTTTGCCGCAGGCTCACTCGCTTATGCCCTTGGCGATCACTTCAATCCTTACTTCAAGAACGCAACAGGGATTACGGCTGGAAGTACCTTCTCTGGTTCCGTGAGCGGAGCAAGATCTGTCCAGAGTGGGACGCATTATGACGTATTCATAAGTGCCGCAGCTGGTGTCATTCCTAGTTACCTATCCAATTATACGGACTGGATGATAATTTTCGCAACAAATGAAATGGCGGTTACCTGGCTTAATCCTTCATATAACATTACACCTGGGCAATTCTGGTTCGAAAATATTACAGCTCCGAAAGTTACCGTTGCTGCATCTACTTCACAGCTTGATCCAAGCGGTTTTCAGGCCATAGAAATGACAAAACTCGCAGGTGTTCTATATACAGGATGGGACAATACAACGTATGGGAAATACGTCAAGGAGGCATTTTCAAGCAACTTTTCACTGTATATGAGATATAACAATGCCTGGAACGCATGGTTCGCTAAGGATGGGAAACTTGCAACTGATGGTTGGGGAGGAAATTATAGCGTTAACGACTCTATGGCCCTGTATGATCAGGTTTTTGGTTATATGCTCCTCCACCATTACACGAAACTTACCACGGTAGAAATTGGCCTTGATGGATTGCTGGAGGCCCATACTGCAGATTATGCACTGACTTATAAATCTCAGGCAATAAACCAACACCTGTACTATTTCCAAAACTCCAATGGGAGGAACGGAATACCGTCGTGGATTAATCTTGGAAGCATATCGCCTAGTCACGTTGCATTCTATGCCTCGGTAAACTCAACAGGACCAACAACACCTGACGATAATATCGGAAACATGCCTGCAACACCGATATTCTATTCGGTATCCGTCCTCAATGGCACCTCAAATCTTCAGCAAGCCTATTCGTACGTCTATTATCTTATAACTGGTTCCGGCATTGGCTTTCTCAAATCCAGCGACTTTGATCCCCTGCCTATAGCCTACGGATACAATATTAGCAACATTCCAGTTTCATTAAGGCCAAGTGTGGAATCGATTCCGTCCTATATCCCGTCCTCAGCATACACTAAGGCGTGAGCTCATCTTTGCTTTTTCCCTTTGACAAACTTTATTTTCTCTTTTGTGTAATCACCTCCTATGAAGAGTAAGCTTGTTTGGCTGTTTTTTCCAGTGGTTGTAATATACCTCCTGTTTCTCTTTCTTCCGGTACTACGTATTCTCACGTTTAATTCCTTCAGTTACTTGATAGCAGACTCAAAAAGTGGCATCCTTACTAGTGTATATTACACATATCTAATTGCCCTGGGAGTTGCACTGATTGCGGTATTATTTTCACTTCCCTATTCCTATGTTATGACCCGTAAAACTGGGATTGGATATAAAGTGGCTGATAGCCTCGTTGAAATTCCTATCATGATTCCAAGCACCGTAGTTGGTGTAATGATGCTGATCACGTTCGCTCCGCAGATGCCTGTTGGAAAAATTATTGCACGCATCATACCAGGATACAGCTTTACCGATTCACTTTTTGCAATTATAGTAACCCTCCTTTTTGTATCATCAGCTTACTCGATTCGTGTTATAGGGGTAAGCTACAGGCAGGATATCCTGCGATACGAGGAAGAAGCCATGACGCTCGGGATCAGCGAGACGCGCAGTTTCTTCCTTCTCTCCGTTCCGCTTCTGTTGAAGCCCATGATCAGAGCCCTGATACTTTCATGGGCTAGGGCTATTTCTGCCGTTGGTTCCCTCCTCATAGTCGCCTATTACCTATTCCCGGGATTTATCAAAATGGCGGGGGTTTTCATTTACAGCCAGTACATAAGCGTGGGTCTCCCTCCCGCAGCGGCATCTTCAGCCATACTCATAATTACTGGAGTTGTAGCTATGGCTATACTCAGGTTAGCAGGTGGAAAGAATGCTATTGTCTATTGAAAATCTTACATTTAGCTTTCCGGGCTTTGATATCGATATACCTCATCTAGAGCTTCCTTCCGGAAAGAACTTTATCATGGGCCCAAACGGTTCGGGAAAAACAACTCTGCTGAAAGTTATAAATGGATTATACAGGCAACACACCGGTAACATTGAGCTCAACGGGAAGATCATAAATGACGTACCCACATGGAAACGGCAGATCTCCTACGTTCCACAAAATCTTCTGCTCTTTCCGCATTTAAGCGTTAGAAAGAACCTGTTGTTTTCTGTTGATCACGGAAACGGAAAGATGGAAATATTCGATGAGATCGTTGAGGACTTGCAATTGAAGGATCTTCTCGATAGAAAGACAGATGAAATTTCAGGTGGGCAGTCGCAGCGGGTAGCTCTTGCGAGATCAATAATAAGTTCGCCCAGCCTCGTCCTCCTTGACGAACCACTTTCTATGCAGGACATCTCCACTCGCTTGTACATGCTTTCCAAACTTGATGATCTAATGGGGAAGTATTCATTTTCGGTCATATATGTAACACATAACCAGTCAGACCTCGATTTTGGTTTTGATAGCGTCACCTTTATTCACGCTGGAAGAGTTGTTGAAAGTGTGAAGTCCCTTGAGGACATAAAGAACGTAGTCAGTAAGACCATGTTTAACGATGGCAATGTTGTGCAAATTGGCCAGGAATATTACACGTTAGATGAGAGATCCATTTATTTTTCCGATAAACCGGGACTTACCTATCGCTTCTGGAAGGGGCTCTCGTACAATGTCTATGCGCTGAACATCGATGGAAAAGAATATTTCCTGAAGCTGTCTCTTATGCCTAGTGGGAAGTACATGAACTTTGATTTGGAATCCGCTACGAGACTTTCAATCTGAGTCTTTCAGGTCCCTGAAATACATAGCTCCTGCACAGGGCGTGCAGAACGAAATAACTCTCCTTTCTGAAGAATCACATTGAGTTAATGGTACAAAGTGGTTTCGATCATGGAAGTTCATCTATGATTGCATTTCATTTTGCGTCAAGTCTTCCTGATGTCTTGTCCACGGAATAACCGATTTTGTCGAATTCTTTATTTTCCCGTGACTTTGTGATGCAAAAGCGTAAATATTAAGCTTGGATCGTTTGTATGGTATCAATATGGCTTATGGTGGATATACTGGAAAATTTCTTAGAGTAGATTTATCAAAGATGGAAGTAAAGGTCGAAGACACGAACATGAAATGGGCAAGAGATTATATTGGTGGTCAGGGCCTTGCAACGCGATACTTTGTGGATGAGGTTGATCCGCAGGTGGACCCCCTCTCTCCGGATAATGTGCTCATAATGGCTCCTGGTCCACTTACGGGCACGAGTGCGCCAACTGCGGCAAGATATATGGTTGTTACAAAAAGTCCTCTTACTGGAACAATAACAAGGAGCAATTCTGGTGGCTTCTTTGGGGCAAAATTGAAGCATTCCGGCTTCGACATGATCATTTTCAAGGGAAAAGCTCCCCATCCTGTGTATCTTTACGCTCATGACGGAAAAGCTGAGCTTAGAGACGCATCCCATGTATGGGGGAAGGATGTGTTCGAGACTGATGATACGCTGAAGCAGGAAACGGGAGTTAATGTTTCTGTTGCTGCAATTGGTCCAGCTGGCGAGAACCTTGTAAAATTTGCAGCCATTGTTAACGATAAGCATCGCGCTGCGGCGAGGAATGGTGTGGGTGCAGTCATGGGTTCCAAGAACCTAAAAGCTGTTGTTTCCTCTACTGGAAAGATGCCACTTATAGGCCACGCTGGGAAGTACAGAGACACTTTGACTGCTATGCTGAAGAAAATCAAATCGAATCCAGTAACGAGCAAAGGCCTACCTGCCTATGGCACTGAGGTATTGGTTAACATAGTCAATCAGTCCGGTATATACGGAAATGACAACTACCTCGATTCAGGTGAAGACCCGTTGGCTGATCTTGTTAGCGGTGAAACTCTCGCAGCTACTTACCTTATCCGAAACACGCCATGTTTTGCATGCCCAATTTCCTGCGGTAGGGTATCAAAGTACAATGAAAGGGAAAGTGAGGGTCCTGAATATGAATCAACGTGGGCGTTGGGACCGAATCTTGGAGTGCATGACCTTTATCCCGTTATTGCAGCAAACGATAATGCTGACAGATTAGGATATGATACCATAACAGCCGGGAACACTCTTTCTGCAGCTATGGAACTGTATGAAAACAAGAAGATACCGGACAAGGACGTTGGCCCAACCAAGCCAAAGTTCGGAAACACTTCATTCATTCTCGAAGCTTCGACAAAACTCGCCTACAGGAAAGATTTCGGTAACGAACTTGCGGAAGGATCCTATAGACTGGCGGAAAAATATGGCGATCCTGATGCATCTGTAAGTGTCAAGAAGCAAGAGATAGCGGCGTATGATCCGAGAGGCGCCTACGGTATTGGCCTAGAATATGCAACCAGTAACATAGGTGGCTCCCACATGAGAGCATACACTATCTCTAACGAGATTCTTGGGGTCCAGCCCATTTCCAACCCTGTTGTTAAGGAGGGCAAGGCCGCACTTGTAAAATATGTTCAGGATTTCACCGAGGTCATGGATTCTTCCGGACTTTGCCAGTTCCCATCATTCGCACTTGACCTAGACGATTATCTCGCTCTACTGAATGATGTCACGGGCTTCGACTATACTAAGGAAGAGGCCATGACAGCGGCTGAAAGGATCTGGAACCTTGAGCGTCTTTTCAATCTCAAGGCAGGTATCAAGCCTGAAGAAGACAAGCTGCCTGATAGGTTCACAAAAAAGGCATTGGAAAAGGGACCGCAGAAGGGGCAGACAGTGCCCATGGACTATCTCCTACCAGATTATTATTCTGTAAGAGGATGGGATAAGAAAGGATATCCGACAAAAGAGACTCTTGAGAGGCTCGATCTTTCTTACTATTCCCTCTGATCATCCACCGGCTACCGGTGGAAATATGTCTACTGAGTCCCCTTCCTTAATTTTTTCATTGATCCCATTTTTAAAGATTATGTTAATCCCGTTTACCAGGATGATGATATTGTTTCTAAGTGAATCTCCATCAAACATCAGGTTCGAGAATGCCTGTCCATATTTAGAAACCAGGAAATCTATAAGATTGTGGACTGTCGTATCTGTTAGATCTATCTTGTCTTCCTTAAGACCAGTAACGTCCCTTAGATTTGCATAGTACTTAACCGTGAACATATGATATTATGATCAATATCTAATATTCAATACTTTAGTGTATCCCTCAGCTAATTTTCCTCTTCTTTGGAAATCTTTCTCCGCTGGCAAAACTTGAAACTCGTTTTAAAATGAAATTGAGAGAATCCAATGCCCTTTGGTTTATTAAGATCAACAACAAGAATTAGAAATATTATGAAGGAATATCGTATGAATGTTAACAGAAGAGCATCCTTCCTCTACGGATAATTTTGGTAGAAAGGAAAGGATAAAGGCATTGACTTTTACTTCGTTGGGGCATTTTTCCAATGACCTTAATCTTCTCCTTTTTTCGATTCTCATCGTATACTATTCCAAGGATTACGGCATAAGTCTGGCCCTTCTAGGCGGCGTAGCGATAGTATACAATGTGCTCTCCGGTCTCTTGAGTGCACCCATAGGGAGCTACGCAGACAGAACAGGAGGATACAGGTTCCTGGTTGCTGCTGGGATAGCGATAATAGGTGCGTCCGTGGTTCTGTTTGCATTCTCGTTTCACTTTTCCCATTATGTTTTGCCGCTGATGCTTGTTTCTGCAATTGTTCTTGGGACAGGGCAGGCATTCTATCATCCCCTGGGAGCTTCGGTCTTAAGAATAACTTATGAAGCTAAGACATCGTCCGCATTGGGAATAAATGGATCTTTTGGTAGTGTGGGTCGTTCTGTGCTTCCAGTACTGCTCGTTCCAATGATTGTTCTGTATGGTGAGTTCCATACTCTCCTTTATCTTGCTGGTTATCTCTTTATCGCCTCTTTGATTATATTTTTCGGGCTGAACTTTATCAGTCCCATCAAGGATACCATAGAAAGAAAATTCAGTAAGCCTTCAGAAGATGCTTCGGATAAGGGAATTGAGCGCTATGAAAAGGCTATCTTCGTTCTCGTTTTGATAGTTTTCGTGAGGGCTATGTTTCTCACTGGAACTACAACCTATATTTCCCAATATTTGGTCGATCGGGTGCATTCTGACGCAGTTATGAGCTATATTGTAACAATAAGTTTCATTACCGCTGTAGTAGGGCAGCCAGTTTTCGGGCGCATAACTGAGATCAAAGGTGGGAAGTTTAGTATCATCGTTACTACAATCTTTTCCACGATCTTCTTTATCTTGTTTATGCTCTCAGGTTCCAATGTCATATTTGACACACTGACATACGCTTCATTCGTGTTCATGGCGTTCACGGGATTCCCTGTCCTGCTTGGTTATGTTGGCCAGATAGTTCCGAGAAGTGTGGTTACGAAATCGAGTGGCCTTGTCTGGGGATTAGGCAATACGGTTGGCGGTGGTGTCGGCCTCGCGGTAATGTCCCTGTTGTTATTCGTCAGGATCACTCTTCTTGACACCATGTGGTTAATGCTGGTGTTTGGTGTAGTTTCGTGCATACTCCTTCCCTTATTACCCAGAAGAATTAAGAGTTGATACACCCATTTTCTGTTTTGCATACACAGACTTCCCTTTACTATGTAATGAATGAGGCCCTGAACAAGAATAGATATTCGGTCGTCTTCAATAGGAATCTCAGTAGATCTCTCTGCAACGTCAATAAGTATCTTGCAATTCTTTCACGAAGGATACAATTAATAACTTGACAAAGGATTTCTTGTTCGTGATGGAAAGACTCTTTGATCCGGGATCGATTGCAATAGTGGGTGCCTCCTCGGATGCTACAAAGATCGGGCACGTAGTTCTGAAAAACCTTATTAGTTCAGGTTACCCCGGAAGAATTTATCCTGTTAATCCTTCAGCA
This sequence comes from Thermoplasmatales archaeon, assembly GCA_026127925.1. Taxonomy (NCBI): domain Archaea; kingdom Methanobacteriati; phylum Thermoplasmatota; class Thermoplasmata; order Thermoplasmatales; species Thermoplasmatales archaeon. Next base: position 6,315 of record JAJSLM010000005.1, on the reverse strand, counting down.
AAAGAGATTATGGGCCTATACTGTTACCCCACCGTTAAATCGATACAATCAAAAGTAGACTTATGTGTTATAGGAATTCCAGCACTTGGTGCAGTATCCGTCTTAAGAGAGTGTGTTGATGCCCTTATTCCATACGTTATAATGATCCCGGGTGGATTTGCTGAAACAGGGAAAAAGGGCGAGGCTTTACAAAATGAAGTTAAGGACATCATTTCCGGAAAGATTACGCGGGTAATAGGGCCGAACACAGTAGGGATATATGTCCCTGGTAAGCAAGTTAACACCACACCTACTCCTGCAGAAAGAGTTGCCTTCCCTCCTGACGGCGTGATTTCTTTTGTGTCGCAGAGCGGTGCTCTTGGCCTACTTACTATGGACACAATTTCTGAGTTCAAAACCGGAATAAATGCTTTCATAAATATAGGAAACAGGGCCGATCTTGATGAGATAGACTTTCTCAGATACTTTCTCAAGGACAAGAAGACGAAAGCAATAGCTCTATATGTAGAGAGCATCCCAAGAGGAAGGGAATTTTACAAAGCTCTTAGAGAAACGAGCTGGGATAAACCAGTTATAATTCTCAAGTCAGGAAGAACGAATGTCTCTGCTAAGGCAGCGCAACTTCACACAGGTTCTCTGGCCACCAACGACAGAGTTCTCGACGGAATTCTTAAACAAGCGGGTGTAATTAGAGTCGCAAACGAAACAGAGCTCCTCGACGCGAGTAGAGCGCTGGCCTACAGCAAGCTTCCTCTGGGGAATCGTGTAGTTGTAATCACAACTGCAGGGGGCGTTGGAGTCCTGACTGTGGATTTTATAACCTCTTCGCGGACGGCAGTTCTAAAGATAGCAGAACTCTCTGATTCCCTAAAAGAGAAGATAAAGCACATCATCCTTCCTATAGCGTCAGCGGAAAATCCGATAGATCTCACCGCAGACGGAAGCGTTGAACAGATTGACAGGGTTATCGGATTGATTAACGAGAGTGGCGAAGCTGATCTTGTAGTACTCTTTGCGCTCCCCCAGACACCTAAAATGGATCAATCCATTGTCGATGTTATTTTCAAGTATAAAGAAAGTGGAATACCAATTATAGTTGGTGTACTGGGCTATAAAGAAGCTAGTGATATAAGAGTTAGCCTGGAGAAGAATATGATCCCATCATATCCCGATGTTTCAAGAACTGTATCTGCAGCAGAGCACCTAGTGATATATTCTAGGTACAGGAGGAGATTGCGTGAAGTCCCTCTATGAAATTTCACACGGGAACGTCATTGATGAGTACGCGGCTAAGAAAATTCTCTCGAGTAAAGGTATAAATGTTCCAAGAGGTTATGTTCTGGATGATGATGTTTCGCCGAATACTCCTTTTCCCTGTGTTTTGAAGGTTCTCGGCAGTGATATATTACACAAATCGGACATTGGTGGCGTGTTTCTTAACATACAGAATGCAGATCAGCTCAGGCAGGACATCAATGTATTGAGAGCACATTTCCCAAGGCACCAGTTGTTGATAGAAGAAATGGTTCCGGATAAAGTGGAAGTAATACTAGGTACAAATCTTGACAACACTTTTGGCCAGGTGCTGATGATCGGGCTTGGAGGTATTAGTGCTGAGATAGTCGGAGCTGTTTCATTTGGTTTGATCCCAGTGGAAAGAAGCTATCTGCAAGAGATGGTTGACGAGAGTCCGATAGGCAGGATCAAGGATAATTTTCGGGGGACAAAGATAGATACTGAAAAGCTGATCGATTATGCAATTATCGTTTCCGATTTTGTTAATGAATTTAAGGATGAGATACGAACATTTGACATCAACCCCCTTGTTTTCACCGGCAAAGAATGGTTTGCAGTTGATTCCAAGATAGTGCTGGTGAATAGAGATTAAGACTACCATTTATCTTGACCGTATAGGAACACCGATCAGGAGATAGCAAAGAAATGGCCTTAAGGCTGATTTCAGGCCTGAACGTGAAACTCGTGTAATTATTCGACCGGCTATCAATCAAATTTTTATACAGCCTATGCATGGATTATTATGCAAACTACAAAGGTGTCTCAAGGTTTTGTCCGTGACTCATATGCGATTGAGGGAAATGAAATGGATGGTGGGGCAAAGATTAGGTGGCTTATTACTCACCGCGATGGTGCGCCTACGTATTCAATGCGTCTTATTACAATTGAAAAGGGAAAATCTACGCCTCATCATCATCACGATTATGAACATGAGATTTACATTATTAGTGGGAAACTTGAGATCATGATTGGAAAAAACAAATCAATTGGAAAAAGCGATGACCATATCTTTATTCCTCCAAATATTGAGCATGGCATGGATGCCTTGGAGGATAGCAAGATCATCTGTGTCGTACCAATACGTGCAGCTCGTGAAATTCTGGGGGATTGAGTAACTGTTGTTTTGTCCCACAGGACCCTTGCATCCAGTTACGTAAATTGTACAGAGTGATAGATTTATATGGAATTCTTTATTGCAGATATAAATGACAAAACAGTGTCCGAATTGCTTTTTTGAGAATCCAGATTCAGCAAGATTTTGTGAGGTCTGTGGAAAACCACTCCAGCCTGCGGGAGTTCCGCCCCTATCTCCCGGTGCTCTTGATGCAAGAGTACTCTCTTCCATTAGAAAACTAAGATTCGCGTTTATAATAACCTTATTTTCGTCGGTTCTTTCTTACGTTCTATATGCCTTTGCATTTATACTCGATTCACACTTTGCCTCCCTCGGTCCATCTTACGTATCTTCACCAAACAGCAATCCATTTGCATCTCTTTCTGCATACTTTAGCTATCTTGTACCAATCCTGGTGCTATCGCTTCTTCTCACTATTGTCACTTATTATTTTATAATAGATTCTTTCAGAGGGTTAAAGAAGATCAGTTATGATTTCTCGATTGGTTACAACGGAGGCATCATGATACTCATATCAGAGGTTGCCGTTACCTTATTAGTATTGTTGCTTTTGGCCGTTCTTTTTCCACTTGTAGCTTCTCCAAGTAATGTTCCCCCTTCATCTCTTCCTCCACTACTTGGGCTTATTGTGGGTATACTCATCTTTGCTATCCCTCTTATTATCGGAATTATATTCCTTGCTGTTGGGATATACCGTGTGGGAGATCGTTTCGAGAGTGATTCTTTAAGAGCTGGTGCAATAATTAATATATTCATTCCTCTCGTTGCAGCAATCCTGATAATATATGCTACCACAAAAATCATAGAAAGTCTGAACACACCTGGTAGAAATTAATCACAAACTTATCGTCCTAAGCTCTTTCGTCATTATAAATAGAGCGAAACGATTATTCTTCGTTCAATTTTGTTAATAGTTCATTATTTGCATAAAAAATATACGTTGGCTAAATTAAAAACACGGATAAAAAATCAATTCATTACTTCTTTGGCAACGCGGATGTGGTCTGGAAATGTGCCTTTTGTTCATCATTTGGTTTTTGATCTGACTTTTTGCGACGAAGGAACGCCTTTAAGATAAAAACTATAGCAATCAGAGCTATGGCAATACCAATTTTTCTATCCTTCTTCTCCACCTGTGATGGCTGAAGAGCGCAATCTAGTGTTGGCGTTGTTCCACCTCTATATTGTATTTAGGAGGAATATAAAGACATGCTGGATCCTCTGCAAATGGGTCACCAGTATAAGCAAGGGCTCTAGCTCTTGATCCTCCGCAACTTTCCAGAAATTCGCAGGAACCACATTTGCCCTTAATCAGCCCGGAATGACGAGCATCAAGTACGTCTGTGTGTTTTGATATGATATCTTTAAGCTTTTCGTTACGTATGTTCCCAAGATTAAAAGTAAACAATCCTGATGGATAGACCACACCGTCCTGGCCTATAAACATTGTACCACGAAAATAGTGGTGTGGACTGCCAGTCCGGTGTGCAATGATTCCTGGTTCTTTCACCGTATTCTTACTTAATCGTGTTTCTCTGGTCAATCTCGTATATACTTCACCATTAAGAATGTCTGGGGAAATCTCCTTAATCTTGGGTATAACCCTTTTGATCGGGCTTTCTACCGTTCTTACATTTAGCCCATATTCAGAAAGATCAGAAAGCCAGTGATTTATCTGCATATACTGTTCTGCTGTGACATCCTGTAATCTAATTCCTCTTCCTGTCTTTATAAGGAAGAAGACCTCCCAAGCAGATACACCAAGGTCTTTTACAAGAGAGGCAAGCAGTGGTAGTTCGTTAACGTTTCTCCTCATTACAGTTGTATTTACCTGAACATTGATACCACGCTTTTTCATGCGCATAAGCAGATTCAGAGTGAGGTTGAAGCTTCCTGGAATTCTTCTCAACCAATCATGAGTTCCATCTTCTGTTCCATCTATACTCAGCGATACTGCCTTAACCTTGTTATCGATTATAAAATCGATGAACTCATCATCTAGGAGGGAGGAGGCAGCGGGACTGATTGAAAAAGGAAGGCTAAGCTCATGTGTATAAGCTATGATTTCCTTGATATCTTTTCTAAGAAGCAGATCTCCTCCCGTGAGGACAACTTCCGGGGGACTTTGTGATAATTCCTTTATCTGGTCCAGTAATCCCTTAATTTCTTGAAGGGTGAGCTGGTCAGGAGCAGGAGTGGTCTGGGATTCAGCTCTGCAGTGTCTGCATGTATACTCACACGCTTTCGTTGTCTCTATGAATATAAGTGATGGGACATAATCTGTAGTTGTTCTGTTCGGTATCATTTTTAACTGAATAATTCTATGTCCTATTAAACAGGGTAGCCTCATATGTTAGGGGATAACTTTCCTGGAGCGGGGGGATGAAATGCACTAATCCTTTTATCGCACGTCAAAACTAAATTGGTTTTACATTTATTGTCCTATACATTTTGATCAATTACAATTTTTTGAGCAAGAAAGTTCCGATCTTCAGAGGAGATGAATTGCGAACAAAAAATTTCTTGGACACGACTATATGCAAAGAGAATACCCATGAGGAGTCGGGAATTTAAGCCTGATAAGCCCGTTAAAAAGGGTGTGAGATGGAAAAGACCTTTAGACCTCATGATGAAGCCGCTGTCGATGAAGCAGGAATCTCCGATGCTTTAGCATGGAGAAGATGTCAGTAAGTAGTAGGACAAAAAACCTCTCTGTCATTATTATTTAAAAATCATAGTGCAATGATAGAACCAGATACAAGTAATCCTTCAAATGAATTATTAATCGAAAAATCTAATAAAATAAAAAAAGTCCTCCTCGTAGGAACGATGGAATAAAAATTATCAGATATTCAAAGAAAGCTCAGTTATCACTAGGTTTCATTGAACCCCTAGCAATTAACATAAGCAATCCAGAGATGAACCCGTTAAACAGCAAGGCCAAGACTCCAAACAAAACTGAATTGGAGTCATAGGCTTTTTGATATTCTCCCGAGTTGTACCAGTTTCTGATATGCATTATTCGGATCAGGCAGTATATTCCTATCACAAAAAATATTATATAAATTATTGGAGCTATAAGAAGAATACCTGCAAAAGCAAGTGCAACCCCGGCAGCAGCAGCGGCAGAAACAGCGGCAGTATACGCAACTATACCTAATATAAATTCTACAATAAAGATTACCTCAAAGATTATCGAAAAAACAAACGCAAGTGTAAGTAGCGTACCGGCGGAGCCACCCTCAGGCACACTTTTTAACTCTTTATGACTAATAACGTTCCCAGCACTGCCAACAACAACAACGTATTTGACGGTATGCCCAGATGAGTATGTCTCGATACCAATATTGTAGTTTTCTCCACTCTTCTCAAATCTGAACACGTTCATCGACGATGTTTGGATACCAGTCTGCGATGATATCCAATTTTTAGCAGCATCAGTATAAACAGAAGATTTATTTTCTTCCATGAACTTTAATCTGCAGTCTATATTTAAATGTTTTTATCGATTTATTTTTATTTACTACTCGAAACATCTTTACTACTCGAAACATCAATTGATAGTGTACATGATTTGCTGTAATTTTGAAAAGATCCTGTACATTCCCTAATCCTCCTCCATATTAATATATCTTCTCCCTGTTATCCACTCTTCATTTACGTCCATCATTATTGTCACAACAAGTCTCAGAAGAGACTGTTCCGACGGAAATGCCCCTATCTTCTTCGTTCTCCTCTTGAATTCCAGGTTAAGTCTCTCCAGCACGTTTGTTGTTCTCAGCCTTTTCTGGTACGATTCACTGTACGCTCTGTAATTGTACAGTGAGGGATACCATCTCTCGAACATCTCGGATGCTTTATCGAGACCCTCTTTAACAAGTGCG